>PLZN01000071.1 GCA_003152195.1 Acidobacteriaceae bacterium | reverse complement strand
TTCGCGGCCGCAAAGGCGAGTTCAAGGACCTGCTGGACGATCTGGACCAGCAAGGCTTTCGCGCCCGCATCAACGGCGAAATGCGTGACCTCGCCGACTCCATTCAGCTCGAACGGCACAAGAAGCACACGATTGAAGCCGTCATCGACCGCGTCGTCCTGAAACCGGGTGTAGAAAAACGATTGGAAGCGTCCGTTGCCAAAGCGCTGCAGATGGCGAACGGCCTGGTCCTCACCGCAGTTGCCGGGGAGGAGGAGCAGCTCTATTCCTCCTCCATGGCTTGCCCTGACTGCGGGCTCGACATCCCCAAGTTGGAGCCTCGAAGCTTTTCCTTCAATAGCACTTATGGCGCATGCCCGGAATGCCATGGATTGGGCAGCATCTACGATTTTGATGCGGCCAAAGTCATAACCGATTGGTCCAAGCCGATTACCGATGGTGCCCTCGGCCCTGGCGCCGGCTCGCAGTATCTGGCCCGCCTGCTGCAATTGGCCGCGCAACGCTACAAGATCGACCTGCGCAAGCCCTTTGAGGAGCTCAGCGAACGGCATCAAAAGCTGCTGCTGCATGGGCCGGGCCGCGACGAAGCGCCGCGCACCGGCTTCCACNNGATTGGCTGCTGAACTACATGTCGGCGACCGTCTGCCCCGCATGCCAGGGCAAGCGGCTGCGGCCGGAATCGCTGGCGGTTAAGGTCGGTGCTTTGTCCATTGCCGACTTCACTGCGCTTCCCCTGCGCCGTGCTCTGGATGCGGCACGCGGCTTCGAGTTTTCCCGCCGCGAGCGGCTGATCGCCGAGCGTCTGCGCCGGGAAGTGGTGGAGCGCCTGGAGTTTCTCAACTCTGTCGGTCTCAGCTACCTCTCGCTGGACCGCAATGCTGCCTCGCTCTCCGGCGGCGAAGGACAGCGTATTCGCCTGGCCACGCAAATCGGTTCGCGGCTGCGGGGAGTGCTCTATGTTCTCGATGAACCTTCTATCGGCCTGCACCAGCGCGACAATCAGCGGCTGATCGAAGCGCTTAAATCGTTGCGTGACCTCGGTAACACGGTGCTCGTGGTCGAGCACGATGAAGAGACCATCCGCCATGCCGATTATGTCGTCGATCTCGGCCCTGGCGCCGGCAAGCTCGGCGGCCATGTGGTCGCCGCCGGAACTCCGCAGCAGATCATGGAGACTGATATTTCGCTGACCGGCCGCTATCTCTCCGGCCAGCTGCAGACCATCAGCCGCGATGCGCCGCGCCCGCTGAAGGGCAACTGGATCACTGTCGAAGGCGCCACCAGCCACAATCTAAAAAACCTGACCGCGCGCTTCCCCTTGAATGTAATGACGGTTGTGACCGGTGTCTCCGGCTCGGGTAAGANNCCGCGTTCCAACCCGGCCACCTACACCGGCGTCTTCACCGCCATCCGCGACCTCTTCGCCCGGCTCCCGGAGTCGCGTGAACGCGGCTACAAACCGGGCCGATTCTCTTTTAACGTCTCCGGTGGCCGCTGCGAAGCTTGCCAGGGCGAGGGCCAGCGCCGCATCGAGATGAACTTCCTGCCCGATGTCTACGTGCTGTGCGAAGTCTGCAACGGTCGCCGCTACAATCAGGAAACCCTGGCGGTCAAGTTCAACGGCTATTCCATCGCTGACCTGCTCGAGCTCGCGATCGAAGACGCGCTGCCTGTGCTGGTCGACATCCCTCAAGTTCGGCAGAAGCTGGAGACCCTGGTTGACGTGGGACTCGGCTACATTCATTTAGGTCAGGCCGCGACCACCCTCTCGGGTGGCGAGGCGCAGCGCATGAAGCTAGCCAGGGAGCTCTCCAAGCGGCAAACCGGAAAGACCCTCTACCTGCTCGATGAACCCACCACGGGTCTGCACTTCGACGACGTGCGCAGGTTGCTGGAAGTGCTGCACCGCCTGACCGATCTGGGCAACACGGTCATCATCATCGAACACAACCTGGATGTGATCCGCAGCGCGGACTGGATCCTCGACCTCGGCCCCGAGGGAGGCGAAGAGGGCGGCCAACTGATCGCGAAGGGCACTCCTTCGGAGGTAGCTGCTACACTCGGCTCGCATACCGGGGAATTTCTCCGTCGTTACTTTCCTCCGGTTGAGTTGAAGCCCTTCGCGGTTTTGTCCCGTGAAGCCAATGGTAACGGCGTCCACGTCCCGCGCAAGCGCGCGGCCAAGAGTGCGGGGCGCACAAAGACAAGCGCCGTCCGCAATAGGAAATCCGCTCTCACCCATGTCGACTGATCCGGAGACCCTGCCCTCACCCTACGTCCCCAGTGGGCTGCCGCCAGCGCCTCCGCCCGGCCCGGCGGCAGAACCCGACCCGAACGCCGCCCCACCGCGCCAGATCCCTCACTTCGGTCACACACTTTTGTTTTTCACGGTGGCCGTCATCGTGCTGCTGCTGACCAGTCTTTCCACCTTCGCCATCGCCATGGCTCTGCATGTGCTGGGGCCGGAGACGCCGGAGCAGCTGCTGCGCGAGCCGCGGCTGCTCATCCCCAGCATGGCCGCCGGCTACCTCATCGCCGGGGCCATCCTTTGGGCCATCTTTACCCTTCTGTGGAAGCAGCCCTTTGCCTGGGCGTTGCACTGGAACTTCTCCGTCGTGCGCCGCCGCTTCTATCACCTCTTGGCTGGCGGCGTCCTTTTGAGCCTTGTCGTCCAGTTCCTGTCGAATTACCTTCCAGTTCCCAAGACGCTGCCCATCGACGACTTCTTTCGTACCTCAGCGGACGTGTGGATGGTCGCCATCTTTGGCACGTTTCTTGCTCCCATCTTTGAAGAGCTGGCCTTTCGCGGATTCCTGTTGCCTTCGTTGGCCTCCGCCTGGGACTGGCTGCGTGGCCAGAGATACCGGTCAAGCGCGGGCAGTGACCTAAGTCCCATTACCGCTCGCAGCGCCGGCGTTCCGTCGGCGACGGACTTGTATGCAGACCCGCGCTGGAGCGTTCCGGCTCTGATTGTTTCCTGCACCGTCACCAGTATCGGTTTCTCCTTACTCCACGCCGATCAGCTCGCCCACGCCTGGGCGCCGTTGGCGGTACTCTTCGCCGTCAGCCTGGTGCTCTGCCTGGTACGCCTGTGGACCCATTCTCTCGCCGCCAGTACCCTGATCCATGCCACCTATAACGGAACCATCTTTACACTTCTGTTTTTCGGCACCGACGGCTTTCGCCATCTGGATAAAATCAAGTAATGACCCTTGCCCATCGCGACGCGCTGCTCAAGATGCTGGCCCGCATCTCCTTCCGCCTGGGCGACTTCAAGCTCACTTCGGGCGCTTCCAGTGATTACTACATCGATTGCCGCACCACTACCCTCACCGGCGAAGGTGGGCGCCTTACCGGCCTGGCTGTCCTCGATCTCATGCGCCGGCATGAGTTGCGGCCGCGAGCAGTGGGCGGCCTTACTCTCGGCGCTGACCCCGTCGTCTGCAATGTAACGGCGGCTAGCGCCTGGCATGCTCTGGAAGCTCCCGGCTCCGTGGTCCTGGATGGATTTTTGGTGCGGAAAGTAGAAAAGTCGCACGGCACAGGGCGCCGTATCGAAGGATTCCAGCAGGCGGACGCGCCGGTGGTGATCGTCGACGACGTCTGCACCACCGGGGCTTCCACCGTCACCGCCATCGAAGCTGCGCGCGAGGCCGGGATGCGTGTGGTCGGCGTTGTGTGCCTGGTGGAACGGGAGGAAGCGAAAGGCCGGCCTGCGGTCGAAGCCGCGGCGCAAGGCGCACCGTTTTTCCGCCTGTTCAGCGCTGACGATGTCCGGGCAGAACATGTCAGCCACTTCGCCCTATAGGCCCTTCATTGTTGCAGCCCAGGCCCGGGTGCCCCATCCCCCCGGATTTCCTGTAAGGCTTGGTGGGGGGCAACGAACTTCATGCGGCTTTCCTATTGAAAGCCGCACACGCGACCATGGCCGGTGCCGCGCAGTAGGAAAACCGGGGTCCTTCGCGCTTTTTGCGAAGGGTGGGATCCACGGGTTGAACACAACAGGCTAATTGACACACCTCCGCTTATCCCACCCTTCGCAAAAAACGCGAAGGATGGGGCACCCGGAGCTATGTGTGTGGTCGGTTCCTGATCCGTGAGGGCCCTACTGGACCTGTGAGACGGTAGTGCCGTTAGGCTGCGCTGCGTTGGAAAGAATCTGCACATCAACGCGCCGATTCTTGGCGCGCCCCTCGGCGGTCTTGTTGGTGGCTACTTCCTGATCCTTGCCAATCCCGATCAAGTAAAACTTGTGCGCCGGCACCTTGTACGTCGCCGCTAGATACTGCACCACTGCTTCGGCGCGGCGCTGGCTCAATTGGTAGTTGTAGTTTGCATCGCCGACCGAGTCCGTGCCCCCGGTAACTTCCAGGATGTAGGCCTTGGCCGAGCTGAGCTGTGCGCCAAGACCATCCAATTGTGCTTTGTCGCTCTTGGTCAGGACGCTCTTGTCGAATCCAAAGGTCACCGAGACCGTGCCGATCTGCTTGTAGTTGTCGAGGTTGGCTACCACGCTGGCCAGCGAATCGGCACGATTGACCGCCTCCTGCGCACTACTCTGCGCCTGGACCGCAGCCTGGGTCGCGGAGGTTGCGTTCTGGGTGGCGGTATTGGCCGCTGTCTGCGCTTGCTGGATGCCCTGCTGCGCACGCTCATCGGTCTCGTGCAGCTGCCGGTTATTGGTCGCGACGGCATCGTCGAGCTCATTGGTCTTTGTGACCAGCGGGGTGGTCTGCGTGCGCACGTAGTTCTTGGTGGAGCAACCCGCGGTGACAAACAATGAAAGTGCCCCCAACAGGATAGCTGCTTGCTGCGATGTCTTATCGATTCGGATCATAAGAAGCTCCGCTCTCTATTATATTGCGGCATAGCCGCATCAGTCTGGAACCAAAAGCTGATTCTCCGGTCCCAGTAATACGCCCCCTAGCCACCGGCCTGTCAAAATCGGGGAATTGGGCACAATTAGCCCATCTGTGCTTATGTAGCACGGACATCGCCAAACTCTCTCGGACCCTTAACAGTTTCCCTGCAATCACTTGCGCCGGAAAGTAGAGAACTTGGTTCCCGGTAAATCAGGCCAGGCAAGGTATCTTTTACCCTCTCACGCGCAATCCCGTCCCAGCCTGTAACGTTACCGCTCTGAACGGCTTAACGATTACGATGCTCAATCTGGCCTCAGTGACGTGAGCTTTTTCTGGGTGAAAAGCTCGCGGATTACAGCTATCGTGAATCCGCTCTAAACTCAAAACAGGGATTTTTCATGGATCTGCACGAAAAGATACGCACCCTTCCGAACCGGCCGGGCGTGTATCTGTACCGCAATGCCGAAGGAGAAGTCATCTACGTCGGCAAAGCCAAGAACCTTCGCTCCCGGGTGCGTTCCTACCTGCTCGATGCTTCCCAGGCCAACGCCAAGACAGGCTCGCTCATGCGGGAAGCCGTGGACGTCGACTACATCCTGGTGGAGAACGAAGCGGAGGCCCTGGCCCTTGAAAACAACCTCATCAAGCAGCGCAAGCCCCGCTNNAACATCCTGCTGCGCGACGACAAAACCTACCCCTACGTCAAGCTAACTTTGGCCGACCGGTACCCCAAAGTTTTTGTCACCCGCAGGCTGCGCAAGGACGGAAGCGCATACTATGGTCCCTTTTTCCCCGGCAATCTGGCGCATCGGGTCGTCGACCTGATCCACCGCAGCTTTCTGCTGCCCAGTTGCAAGGTTGACCTCTCGCGCTACCATCCTCGTCCGTGCCTGCAGTACTACATCAAGCGCTGTCTTGGACCTTGCGTCGAAGCGCTCACCACGCCCCCGGAGTACCGGCAAGCGGTGCGCGACGCACAGATGTTCCTTGAAGGCCGCCAGACGGAACTGAGCCGCTCGCTTGAGGAGCGCATGGAAGCAGCAGCAGCCGCAGAGCAATTCGAGCTCGCGGCCAGGTACCGCGATCTGCTGATCACCCTGAACCAGGTGCAGGAGAGACAGCGTATGGCCACGACGGACGGCGATGATGCCGACGTCTACGGCTACCACTACGAGAACGGCATGGTCGCCGTCAACCTCTTCCATATGCGGGGCGGCAAGATCGTGGATCGCCGCGAATTCTTCTGGGAAGACTTGCCGGAGTTCCCGCCTGAGCTCCCCGCCTGCGAGCTCCCGCTCCCGGAAACCAATGACGAGGAAGCCGCGTCATTGACCGAAGTGCATGATGGGGGGGTCTTCGACGCCTCCTTCTTTTTCTCTGCCCTGCTGAAACAGGTCTATATCGATCAGCAGTATGTTCCGCGCACGGTCTACACCCCCGTCGATTTTGCTGACCGGACCACGCTGGCCGCATTGCTCAGCGAGCGCGCGGGGCACAAAGTGGAGCTGGCCGTGCCCCGCCGCGGGGAGAAGCGTTCTCTGGTAGACCTCGCCGGTCAGAACGCCAAGCAGAGTTATGACCAGCGTTTCCGTGTTTTGCAGCCTTCGCGGCGGGTCATCGAGGAAGCGCTGCAGGATCTGCTGACGCTGCCGGATCTGCCCCGGCGCATCGAGTGCTTCGATATCTCCCACATCCAGGGCGCGGAAACGGTCGCCTCCATGGTGGTTTGGGAGGACGGCGCCATGAAGAAATCCGACTACCGTAAGTATCAGATCAAGACGGTCGAAGGCGTCGATGATTTCGCATCGATGCGCGAGGTCGTCGGCAGGCGCTATCGCCGCGTGCAGGAGGAACAGCAACCGATGCCCAGCCTGATCCTGATCGATGGCGGGCTCG
>PLZN01000268.1 GCA_003152195.1 Acidobacteriaceae bacterium | reverse complement strand
TGGGGCGGCTAGTGGGGGTCGAACCCACGACATCCGGAGCCACAGTCCGGCGTTCTGCCACTGAACTATAGCCGCCATATAGACTTAAATTGTAGCATCCGGGTTCTCGCTCAAAGCAGCCTGCGTGCGTCTCCGCGCGTCCTATACAGGCCTCACTTCTACTTATGCCCAGCAATCGCCAACCCGAGATTCTCCCCCCGCAGAAGCCGGGCTCCGCCTCTCGTTTCCAGAAGGCGAGCGGTCTGTTTGCCGACGAAAACCTTGATTTGTTGGCGCATGTGCTCGATGACTGGTTTCGCATCCCCGGAACCTCCATCCGTTTCGGAGTGGACGGAATCATCGGTCTTGTTCCCGGGTTGGGAGACATCCTCGGCGGGCTCGCTTCTTCGATCATCGTATTTGCCGCCTGGGTGCGTGGCGTGCCGTATATCACGCTGCTTAGAATGGTGGTTAACATCGGCATCGAGGTTGTGCTGGGCACGATTCCTCTGCTTGGCGATGCTTTTGACATTGCGTGGAAGGCGAACCGGCGCAACTATGCGTTGATCGTTCGCCATCTGGAGCAAAAGCGGCGGCAAACGTGGCGGGACTGGGTCTTCCTGATGCTGATTGCCGGGACGCTGGCCGCCATCTTTCTGGCTCCGGTCTTTCTGATTCTTTGGGCTCTGGAGTGGCTCAGCCAGCACTCCTGAGGACCTGGTTGCGATACAATCCGGGAATCGGGGCGTAGCGTAGCCTGGTAGCGCATCTGCTTTGGGAGCAGAGGGTCGGGGGTTCGAATCCCTCCGCCCCGACCATTAAAATCAACCACTTAGCGCGTTCGCGCATGCCCTCGAAAATGCACTATAGCGGATATCGTGGCGAGTGGCTGTCTTCCCGTTCGAGTTCACCGCGGTCACCTGCGCATTGAGCGCTGGCTTGGCAACATGCGCTTCGGCACAACAAGCAGGCCATGTGGGTGGTTGGCTATCGTTTAGGGCGAGCCGGGGACCTCGCTGGTGCTGTTTCTTGACCGTGGAAGGCGCTACGTTACCGCGAAATGAGAGTGACCGAGGCCAAACGCTTCAGCACTGCGAAAGCAGCACCGTCGATCCATGTCGGCGAACCGTAGCGGTTTGGAGTTCGTCTTATCATCGAAAGCAATTTGGTCGAAAAAAAATCCTTTGTATAGGAGAATTCAACCCGGAAAGCTGCTCTCTCGGCCAGTTCCGTAATCTGCTTCGAAGATTTATAGTTTGTCATGCTTCCAAGTACATCCGAGTAGGTAGCAGCGAACTCTTCCAGATTCTTCCAGCCCCGGAAGTGCATTTCCTCCTCGTACTTACGTCTGAAACCGAGCTTTGCAAACAGATACATGAGTTTTCCTCGCCGCCCGGGCTCGCGAATCCAATGGACGAAGGGCATGTGTGCGTGAACCTCATAAATCGTCTCGTGCAGCGGGAACAGGTGGATGCTGACTCCGTCCGGCGCAAGACACCGGCGGATTTCGCCGAATACAAGTGCGTGATCCTGCACGTGCTCCAAAACTTGATTGCTGAGGATCACATCGAAGCTTGCATCCTGGTATGGCCAACGGTCGGAAGCCGAGAACACCGCGACGTGCTCATTCCACTGATGCCCTGGGGCATGTTCATTCAGAAACTCAACCGTGCGCGTTAAATAGTCGTCCGCTTGGCAACCTATATCGCCGACCTCGAATCCGCAAAACTCGAACTGATGATCCGGATTCTGACCCGGCAGGGTTTGAGCGAGATAAGCGAGCAAGTGAGCGTCTCCACAGCCCATATCGAGTACACGGACGGTGGAAGGGAGGCCTTTGCGTTTCAACATCGTGTTCAAAAGAACTGCGAGGTGCCGCTGCGATATGGTCGGGGTGAGAACTCGCACCCCATCAGGAGCCGCCATAACCGTGCTTGACATTGTCTGCCGGCCTCTTTCCGAAGTGTGGCTGAATCGAATTCTTCTTGCCCAGCTAGACCAGACTAGATTTTTTGATCAGATTTTTCCAGGGCCGGCTTATGATCAGGTCTCGGGGTGAGCCTGGTACTGCCTGCAAGCTTTTGCTTCCGTTCAGAGCCGGCAGCGACTTGGTCTTTGAAAGCAACCCCTACGAGAGTATAGTTTCTGCTGCGGAGGTCTCCTCGTGCGGACTGCAACATCAGCCATGTTTTTGTTTCTGGCGAGTTCTGTCATATGATCACTACGTTCATAAGATCCCTCTGAGTGAGAGCCCTGAACACTACCTGCACACGAACGCGCAGGCTAGAGATAAAGACAAGCAAATTATTCCGCTCAGCGTGCAAACCTCGTCACCAGAAGCCTGTAGCGCAACCTCTGACATAACCACGCTCGTCACCGCCATGACACTAGATCGCCTCCCATACGCTGATTAGGCGGTCTGCTCCAATACAGGCGTCTTCGCATGAGCTCTCCGTACGGCAGACCGTCTATTTGGTCTTGACCACCTTTCCACTGGTGGCATCGACGAAGGCAACATAGCCGGACTTCTTGTCCCCCCACATCAGATACCAGACGGGCGCCTGAAACCTGTATGTGTTCCCAAGCACAAATGATGAGAGTTTTTTGTCTGGATTTTTCTTCAGCCAAGCCGCTGCATCCGCTGCTGCGGCTTGGTACGCGGCATCCGAATCGACATTGAAGAGAGCCGTATCAACCGGCATAACGTCGCGCGTTGCGCCGCCCCAAGACAACCGGATGCCAGCAACCACACCCTTGTAAATGTTCGGCGGGACGGAGACGATTGCGTAAGTGTAACGCCGGTACTGATGCAGGCTGGGCGAGGCAAACGCCGCCTCCCACATGGCCGCTTTGCCCGCTTCATTCGTAAACCCTGGGACTTCCTTCGGCAGGAGCCCTAATGTCACGAGATCGGGAGTCCACTTCCGGGCGGAAGTGTACATCGGCCAAAAGGCCGTCTTGGCAGTCACGAGTTCCGGAGGACCTGCGGCCTCCTTTGCCGCCTTCGACTCATCGCTGGCCGGGGACTTGGTCGATTGCGAGCAGCCCGCTAGAAGCAGCACTGCAACAGCCACTGCACTTACTGCGTATTGTTTGAGCACCGCGCTCATCGGAGTCCTCCACTTACCACCGTTTCTATGGACTCTCAATCCGGGTTTAAATGCTGCACCGATGTGGGCCATTTCTGCGAGCTCCTGCCAGCGCGCCGAGTGTACTCGCTCACGATGAAACCTGTAAATAGGTCATTTACCACGCGCCACTCCTGCATCCGCTCGAAGCCCTGTAGTCCGCCATTGGTATCTCTGGCCTCAACCAGACGATTGTTCAGGAATGTGATCTGATCTCCCTTTGAAACCCTGATTTGACGGTCTCCACTCCGCGGCCAGACCCAGCGGTATCGCTGGCGGCAGCTCAATCTCGTTGCCATTCCGGTAAACCGAGGGTCACTGCGAAAACCTCTTTTCAGTGTTCAACCGTTAGGAGTAGAATCCAGCGCCTCACCGGTCTGCCCGGTTCCATGGGCCTCTCCCGGTCCGCTTTCGATCTTAGGATTTGAAGGATCCCCATGGAGGTTGACTATGAAAATGCCTGGAAAACACATTCTCCTCTTGACGCTAGTCGTGCCCCTTTCCATGTTTGCGGGATGTGACCGTCACAGCAAGTCTGAGCAGTACTATCTGATCGCCACCAACATCGGTCTGCCTTACTGGCAGACGGCACACGCCGGATTCATGAAGGCCGCCGCGGAGTACGGCGTTTCGGAATTTATGCGGGGGCCGGATACTTTCAATCCCTCGGTCGAGGTGGATGAGTTTCGGGCAGCAGTGGCCAAGAAGCCCTCCGGAATCCTGGTGTCTGTCTCCGATCCCAGATTGATGGGACCGGCGATCGATCAGGCGATCGCACAAGGGATTCCAGTCATCACCATGGATTCCGACGCTCCGGACAGCCAGCGTCTCTACTTCATCGGCACCCACAATCTGGAGGCCGGCCGGTTGGGCGGCGAACGCGTGGCCGCCGAATTGAATGGCAAAGGAAACGTGGTCTTCTTTACCATGCCGGCGCAGCCCAACCTCGAGGAGCGGCTTAAAGGATACAAGGATGTATTCGCGAATTTTCCGGGAATCAAAATTGTCGAGGTCTTTGACATGAAAGGAGAGTCGGGCACGGCCATGGATAAGGCGCGGGAATACCTGGCGCGGACAGGCCCGGCAAAAATCAACGCGTACATATGCCTAGAGGCTTCCGCAGGCAAGGATGTAGCCGAAGCCTTCAAACGCGCCAATGCGCAAGGCAGCATGCTGATGGCCATGGACGTAGATCAGTCGACGCTTAAGCTGATCAAAGACGGCACCATCCAGGCCACCATTTCACAGAAGCCTTTTACCATGGCTTTGCTTGGTCTTAAGGCTCTGGATGACCTTCATCACTATCCGCTCCATCCCTTGGCGCGAGACTACGGGTCGGATCCATTTTCGCCCATTCCCGCCTTCGTCGATACAGGCGTGTCTCTGGTTGATAAAAGCAACGTTGACAAGTTCCTGGCTCACCCGGCGCAAACGCCGTAGGTCATTTCTCAGTTTGCGTAGAGTGTCGTCCAGAAGCGTATTGGGCACGGACAGTCTTTGCGGTTGAGCTGCAGTTTGTACTGCAGAATTGGTTGATGCTGGAGCGGCTTGCTGACAATTTGCTAGAGTCGCCCAACGCGGCGATTAAGGCAGAGCACGCGATGCAAGTGCTTCGATTCTTCAAAGTGGCTTCCTCGTTTTCAATGCTTGGGCAACGCTAGCATTGAGGCGTTCGGGCAGCCAGTCGACTATTGTGGGAGATCCACATGGTTACGGATGACACTTAAAAGTGAAAATGCTTTAAAGTTGGTGCACCGTTTGCCGATACTCCGCATGGCGGTGCTTTCCGCATCGCAAACCAGAGATGCCGGGCCATCCCTAAAAAGGCTTAGATCCTGGCCGGCAAAAAGCTAGACCCGCCTTCCTGCTCCGATTCGGCGATGAGCATGGCTGCTAGCTTCGCGCGACGAATTCGCTCGCGAAGCTGCATCGTCACTAATCGATGACAACGCAGGCATAGCGTGCGAATGTTATCGAGATCACACTCCCCACCGCCCTCTGCCACCGGGAGGATGTGGTCGGCATCCCACAGACTCTTACGTATCCGCGTGTTAAATCCCCAGTGACGCATCAGGGCCCGACGGGCGGCGCCACGCGCTCGCTTCAGCTTGCGCTGCTCCTCGATCGTGTGCAGACCACAGTGGGCGCACACGCCCCGATCGCGCTCCAGTACCTGCTCGCGCAAATATCCTGGCTGAGACCGCAACTTCCATTCGTGCACGCAAAAATCCGAGCAGAAGGTGAAGCGGCGTGGCGGCACCTCCAGCGAGCACCATCGGCATAAACCACGACCATTCGGCCCACGCGGGACTTTCTGGCGATCGATCCTTCCTCCGGGCATGGTACGAGCGGTGCTCATGGGTCTGTTTTAATTCCCAAGCACGGCCGGCGTAAGTGCCTCCGAAGGCGACCTTAGCTAGTGGTGCGAAGAGGCAGGGCGGGGATCAAGAAACAGCTGCATCAGTAGCACGGAGAAAAGAAACCGCAGATCCCTCCACTTCGCTACGCTTCGGTCGGGATGACAAATTCTGCGCTACCGCTCGGATTTCCAGTTGGGCTTGGTGGGATCAGCGGACTTCATGCGATCCCGGCCGGCCGGGACCGCACGCGGGGCCACACAGCTCCGGGCCGTCATGGAAAGAGAAAGCGGGTATCATGACGCGGTAGCCGGTATTCGGCAGATTCTTCCGCGATGCTGCAGGGTCCGCGACCCTCAGGGGGAGTGCAAGGGATGACGGAATGGAACGCATCTGAGTACGCGCGGCTCTCTGCGCTTCAGGCGGCCATGGCCGAAGAGGTGCTTCTGTTGCTTGACCTCAAAGGCACAGAAAAGATTCTGGATATCGGCTGTGGAAACGGAAAGACCACGGCTGAGATCGCGGCGCGCGTTCCGCGAGGCACCGTCGTCGGCGTGGACGCCTCCGCGGGCATGATTGCCTTCGCGGCGGCTCAATCTGACCCCGGCCTCCACCCCAATCTTCAATTTGCCGTCGCGGATGCCCGGCGTCTGTTGTACGAGCACGAGTTCGATCTCGTGGTCTCGTTCAACGCGCTTCACTGGATTCCCGAGCAGGACCAGGCGCTCCAATCCATACGCTCAGCCGTCAAACAGGACGGCTTGGCACAGCTGCGTCTGGTGCCGAAAGGCAAGCGGAAGAGCCTCGAAGACGTGATCGAAGAAACGCGACTTTCCCCACGCTGGATCGGCTACTTTAGGAGCTTCCAAGATCCGTATCTCCACCTCACGGCGGAGCAATATGGAGATTTGGCGGAGCGGAACGGCTTTCGGGTGCACCGTACCCAGACCGAAGCCAAGGTCTGGGACTTCCAGTCGCGGGCCGCCTTTCTCGCCTTCGGGTCCGTCACTTTTGTCGAGTGGGCGCAGCACCTGCCAGAAGCGGAACGTCTAGCCTTCGTTACGGATGTCCTCGACCGCTACCGTGAAGTAGCCGCGGATGCTCCAGGGGAGGAGAATTTCTTTCGGTTCTATCAGATGGACATCACGCTCTCGCCCAGGTAGAGCCCTTATTTCCTAGCCCGGGCCGAACTTACCTGGCGAAAAGCCCCACGGCCGGCAGCTTCCCCGGCTGCACCTATCGTGGAACTGCTCCAAACGGTCCTGGTAGAGGGAAAGCCATGCTAAACGGGCTCCAAACCCGCGCCAGGACTCGAGGCTGTTGCTGGGCTTAAACGGGCATTTTACTGGCGTGAAACACAGCACTCGCCTTCTTTGTTCTATTATGCTAGGCTCCGTTACGCTGGCGTGCAGAAAGTGGCGGGCACGCAGCTTCCCCAATTCTCGTCTGAACGCAACCGGGTCCCCTGCTAGAAATGAAGAGGAGGAGGACATGAGAACCACTTCTGGAATCAGCTCAGCGGCTCTAGTGGCACTGATGCTCGTTGGATTATCAGCCCCAGCGCAAGAGACCACTGCTCCTGCGAATGCACCGAGCAGCGAAGGCTCCGAAGTAATCGCCACTCCGCAAACCTCCACTCCGGCATCCGCCAACTCTAAGGTTCGCATTGTGCGCCTAAGCGAGGTGAAAGGCGAGGTACAAATTGACCGCAAAACCGGCCAGGGTTTTGGAAGTGCGATGGCGAACCTGCCCGTGACCGAGGGAGCCAGGCTAAAGACGGGCAATGGCGTGGCGGAGGTCGAGTTCGAAGACAACAGCGCAGTGCGCCTTGCACCGAACTCCTTGATTGAATTCCCTCAACTTGAGCTCCTCCCAACCGGCGCCAAGGCATCCGCCGTCAACGTGGTGCAGGGCATGGTTTATGTGAGCCTGGTGAACACGAAGGGCAACCAGTTCACCCTGACGTTCGGCCAGGAAAAGCTCAACCTGCCGCCGGACAGTCATATTCGCCTGGATATGACAGCGGGCGAAGCCAAGCTGGCGGTGCTCCATGGCAACGCCCTGGTTGAGGGGCCCTCGGGCAGTACAGACGTCGGCAAGAACAAAACGGCAACCTTTAACCTGGCAAGCCAAAGTGAACCCGTCATCGCCAAGAGCGTAGCGGACAATGCATTAGACCCCTGGGACAAAAATGCCGTCGAGTACCACAAGAGCTTTGCCAACGCGAGTTCGTATGGGAACTCGCCCTACGCTTACGGCATCAACGACATGAATTACTACGGAAGTTTCATGAACGGCGCGGGATGTGGTGGCTCCATGTGGCGGCCCTACTTCACCAGCGCGAGCTGGGATCCGTATGCGAACGGAGCTTTCGCCTACTATCCGGGCGCCGGCTATTCCTGGGTATCTCCTTACCCCTGGGGCTGGACGCCCTTCCACTCTGGCAGCTGGGCTTTCTGTCAAGGTGTCGGCTGGGGCTGGCGGCCGGGGGGCGCATGGATGGGACTGGCAAATTTGGGGGGAATCGCGANNAATGCACCCGCCGGTGTCACCCGGCCTCGTCCGCCAATCCAGGCACCGTCAGCCGGTCATCCGCCAGTTGTGCCGGTGAACCTCAAGCCGCTCAATACTTCGAGCCTTGGCAATCATGACACTTTTGTATTCCGCGGTGATTCCGCCGGATTAGGTGTCCCGCGCGGAAGCTTGGGAAAACTCAATGGTTTCTCGAGGGGAGCGAACCAGCACGGTATGGCAAGTACGAGTGTCTCCTACGCGCCGCGCGGTGGGTCTGCGGAACAGGGACGAGCCGCGAATGGCGGACAATCTGTGTCGTCGTCGGCTAGCCAGGGGTCAATGAGCCGGGCCTCTTCCAGCGGCATGCAAAGTGGGGCTGGTGGATCACATTCATCCGCGGGATCCGGGGGTGGGTCACATTCATCCGGGGGTGGGTCAGGACACCGCTAGGGGATTTCTCGTGTTGCTATTCGAACGGCTGCACATTAGCCAGTAAAATGCGACTCTCTGCCTGGTAAGCATAGGAATAGTTCCGACTTGCTTCTACCCAAGAGACAACGTCAGCAGTAACAGATAAGGAAGGAACTATGCACGGTTACATTTGGTGGATCATTGTAGGTCTCACGTTGGCTTCGCAGGGTCTGGTGGCCTCATCTATTCCATCATCGTCGCCGTCATCGGAGCCGTGATACTCACCCTATTGCTCCGTCTCGTCACGCGCGGCCGCGTTCGACAGATCTGACTCGTACCAACTCGTAGCTCGGACGCAAAGAGCCCGCTCCATCTGGAGCGGGCTCTTTGCATTGATGAAATGCTTCCCGCTGCCGCGGCCCTCAACGATGAGGGTAGACCGATGGAAAGCTACCTCTCAGATGCTTTCGTGGGTGCATNNGCGTTCATAGCGAATTGTGATGCGACCTAACAATTCCCTCATTTGCTTCTCTCTGCTGATCCTGATGCGATCGGCCCCCGTGGGCGTCCGCAGGCGCTGCTAGAATCATGTCCGGGCTGGAGCAGGACGGGAAACGGTAAAGCGGATGAAGACGATTTGGGCAAGTCTCCGAGGAAGACTAGCGTTTGCCGGCATGCTTCGATCGATAGCGGCTATCTTGCTGGTGTTATTGGTTAATTCTGGCTTGGCTCAGATACCCGACGGGTCCATAGCTTACGGGCCTTACAACGCCGTGTTTTTGGAAACGGGCACAGGTTTGACGAAGCCGCTGGCGGTGGACGATGTGCTTCTGGATCCTGGGGCGCTGTGGTCGATTTATGGCTGGGTTCGCGTGGCCAAACCGCTCGTGGGAAGCACGGTGCTCGCGGTTGTGGGCAATCCTGATAAGCGCGGCTCGCGCTCTTTGGGTACCAGCGGCGGAAAACTGGCGCTGTACGCCGGGCATGATGCAGTCGTGCGGTCGGACGTCATGCTTACGCCTGGATCGTGGCACTTGGTGGCTGCGACATTTTACGGCCCGGATGCGCACCTTTACGCCGACGGCGTGGAGGTGGGCCACGGAGTCACCGGAGACGATGCGCTTGCTCCGTCGCTGATGCTGGCCCCGGCAACGTCGCCCATCAGCGAGGCTGAACACTTTGGCGGTGAGTTGGGCGGGTTGACGCTCATCCGCCGTGCGCTGGCAGGCAGCGAGCTACAGCAGATGAGCCGGGCTCAACCGGACTTCAGCCGGGTGGAGTTTGAGAATGGTTCGGCGCGATGGCCGGTGCAGACGCGCGGGCAAGCGGGACTGATCACTCCGCAGGACCCCTCTACCTGGCCGCACAGCAACGCTGCTGCCCAGGCACCCTTTGCCCAACCGGTGGCGTCCACGACTGAAGCGTTGATGCCGGGCGAACCGGGTCAATGGATCCTGCGCGGAGGCTGGAGGATGCAGGCCGCACCCAAAGTAAGCGCGGCGGCCGAAGCAATTTCGAGTGGATCCTACGATACCAGTGAGTGGATGCAGGCAATCGTGCCCGGCACAGTGCTGACGACGATGGTGGACCGGGGAATGTATCCCGATCCAGATTACGGTCTGAACAATCTGGCTATACCGGAATCGCTGAACAAGCAGGATTACTGGTACCGGAAAGAGTTTCCCACACCCGTCCTGAAGGGCCGGCAGAATTTGATGTTGACCTTTGAGGGAATCAACTACTCTGCATCGGTATGGCTGAACGGTAAACATTTGGGAGAGATTCGAGGCGCGTTCATGCGCGGCNNACCGAGGGCTGGGACTGGATACCCGGTGTGCGCGACCGCAACTCGGGTATCTGGCAGGATGTGATTCTGACCGCTTCGGGCGCCGTTGGTGTGGGCGATGTGCAGGTGATAACGACCCTGCCACAACACGATGGTAGCGAGGCCGATGTGGAAATCGCCGTGCCACTCACCAGCCACTCGAGATCGCCGGTCCGGGGTGAGGTACATATTTCTTTTGACGACGTCAATGTAACCAAGGAAGTTACCATCACCGGGGAAGAAACTGAGGTTCGATTTACGCCTGCCGGCTACGCGCAGTTGAAGGTGAAGCAGCCCAGATTGTGGTGGCCGAACGGATACGGGGAGCCCGCGCTCCACAACATGAAGATTTCGTTTATGGCTGGAGGCAAAACGTTATCGGAAAAGCAGGTGCGGTTTGGGATGCGGGAGATCAGCTATGAGCTCTCGCTGTTGGATTCGCAT
>PLZN01000452.1 GCA_003152195.1 Acidobacteriaceae bacterium | reverse complement strand
AATGTAGAAACTCCAGGCCCAGGACTGCGTCCTGGGTACACAGGTACAAGGCGAGACCAGTCCCGAAGGGACGGCTGAACGTAGTCCTGGGTGAATTTGGCATGATAGGTTGACACACCCAAAGCATATGTAGAATATTGCTCGACGGGAAAATGGCGAGGAGGACGTGGATGGGCGAAGTTGAATGTGTGCAGCAAGCAAATGCAATTCTAGGCGAGGGCCCCAGCTGGAGTAGCGCAGAAGGCGTGCTCTATTGGGTAGACATCAAGCGGCCTGCCATATTTCGTTGGGATCCTTTGCGCGGCCAGACCGGCCTCTGGCCGATGCCACGACCGGTCGGATTCGCTTCTCCGGCAAAATCGGGCCGTATGGTCTTCGGAGACTCCGACGGCTTGGGTTTTCTCGATCTCACGACTGGAGAGGTCACGCGCCTCGGCGATCCTGAAAACCATCTTTCTCAGAACCGCTTCAATGATGGGAAGGTTGACCGAAGCGGCCGCGTCTGGGCCGGCACCATGAACGAGAAAGGACCGGAGGCGACGGGAAGCCTCTACCGGCTTGATCCGGACGGCTCCATTCACCGCATGGCAAGCGGCTTTGTATGTTCCAACGGATTAGGTTGGAGTCCGGACAATCGCACCATGTATTTCACGGATTCCATGGTGCGGACCATCTGGACATACGAGTTCGATCCGGAGACCGGCACACTGGGTGATCGTCGCATCTTTGCCACCCTCGGGAGCAATGACGGCTTCCCGGACGGAATGACGGTCGATAGCGAGGGCTTTGTCTGGTCTGCTGTATGGGATGGTTGGCGCGTCCTCCGTTTCGCTCCCGACGGCACTATCGACCGCACGGTGCGCATGCCGGTACAGAGGCCGAGTAGCTGCATGTTCGGCGGCCCCGACCTCAAAACGCTGTATATCACCTCGGCTTGCGTAGAACTCGGCTGGAATGCGCTTAAGAGTGGTCCGCTCGCAGGTTCGCTCTTTGCCCTTTCCACCGATGTACCGGGCCTGCCGGAAGTGCCTTTCGCCGGCTGAATGGAAGCGTCCCAAGAGGAGACAAAATGAATCGCAGAGAACTTGTGAAGCTCGGCGCCGCCCAGGCGGCTCTGGTCGCTATGCCAATCACCGGTGGCATGGTTGTGCAGGCTGCGGCCAAGAGCAGTTCTTCCGGTAATGCGAAAACCTTAACTCTTAGCAACGCGCAATTTGAACTATCCATCACCCCCGGAGCAGAGCTCCAGTGCCGTCTGGTCCATCGACCCACGGGCACCGTGTTGGCGGACGGCTTCTACTCCTATTCCTTCGGAACTCCTGTTTTCTCCCAGGTGCAGAAAGACGGTAACTCTTTGTTGCTTCAGGGCACCATCGCTGAGACCGGCATGGCGATTCAGCATCGATTCACGGTTGATCCGGGGAGTCCCTGGATCGAGGAGGAGCTGGAGTTTAGCAACCACGGTGATACGCCTCTCGACCTTCACAATGCGCGGGCTGGATTCGTGCTCCCCATTGCGTTGCAAGCGAAGCAAGTGCCGGCAGCGTGGGCGGAGTATAAGTTCACCGCCATCCCGTTCCGGAGAGAACCCGCGGGCCATACTGGGCAATATGCAGACCTTACGTTGAGCCAGGTTCTCACCGAACAGTACTCTTCCGAACTCTGGTCTGAAGAGACCACGGTAACCTCTGCCTTTGCTTCGGAGGGATGGGCATGGACGGATGGCAAGCAAGGATTTCTCATCACCAAGTACAGTCCTGGAGGATTGGAGTTTGCCACCTTGGATCGCGTAGTGCTCTCACCGGGAAAGCTCGGATTGCGTTGGGGAGGGATCGGCATCTACCGCAATAATCCGGAGCACGGTGCGTGGCTGCGGCCCGGCGATTCCCACCGCTTTGGGGTAACGCGCGTGACGGCGTACGCAGGCGATTGGCAGCAGGGCTTTTATACCTTTCGCGGGGAGATGGAGCAGCGCGGCCATGGCTGCCCACCACGATTCAACGCGCCGGTTCATTGGAACGAGCTTTATGACAACAAGCTGTGGTGGCTGCCGGGCGACGAGCAAGACGATCCCGAGATGCGAAAGAAATACTACACCCTGGACACCATGAAGGAGGAAGCCGCGAAGGCGAAAGACATTGGCTGTGAAGCCTTGTACATGGACCCTGGCTGGGATACGAGCTTCAGTTCCAAGATCTGGGACGAAGCGCGGCTGGGGACCTACGAGTCCTTCACCACCATGCTGCAGCGGGATTATGGTTTGAAGTCATCGCTGCATACTCCACTTTCCGGGTGGTGTGATCCAAGCTCCTATCCGACCTCAGCGAATCGAGTAGACCGCTTCGGAAGACGGCGCATGTGGATACGTGAAAAGGGGTTCCTCGACTCGCCGCTCTGCGGGTCCTCCGATCAATACATCAACACGACAGCCGATCGTCTGAAAACGCTATCTAAGGGCGGTGCGGCCTTCTTCATGTTCGACGGCACAAACTACCACGAAGAGTGCTGGGATCCAAATCACGGACACCGGGTACCCGCGCGACGCGAGGAGCACGATCAGGCCAGGAGCCGCTTGGCGCGCATGGTCCACGTCGAATATCCCAACGTGTTGATCGAGATGCACAATCCCACTCCCATCTATTACGGGCACGGACACTGTCCTGAGGGCGAGGGGGCCTGTCAGGGGGCGGGATTTGATACCATATGGGGCTTCGAATTGATGTGGCAGCCGATGCAGGATCTTCTCAGCGGCCATAGCATCGCACTCTATTACTACAACCTGGCCTATAGTCTGCCCATCTATCTCCACATCGATCTGAGGACAGATAATCCAAACGCCTTGGTGTTCTGGTGGAATGCTTCCACCTGTCGCCACCTGGGAATTGGCGGCACTCACCCCGATCCGGCGGTTCGCAAAGCGCAGAAGGAAGGCATGGCCAACTATCGGCGGCTCAAGCCCTATTTTGCCGCGGGAACATTCTATGGAATCGATGAGCAGACGCATGTTCACTCTGACGTGAAGGCAAACACCGCTGTGATGAATTGTTTTAATCTCAGCAACGTCCCGATCGAGAAAGAGATCCGCTTCGATCCGGCACAGCTGGGCCTCTCGTCTGGCAAGACATATCAATTTTCCGGCGCAAGCTTTCATCGCTCCGGAGACATATACGTCGGCAAGGTCAGCATCCCCGCAGAAGCTCACATGCTGATAGAGGTCACCTAGTGAGCCCGCGCAAAAACTCGCTGGATGAAGTGCGGTCTTTACACGCTGCGAAAAACTCTGGACAAGGGCACGGTCTTTTCTCGGTTTTAGGGTAGGCCGGGGATTTTATCCTCGGCACAAACGCCATGCAACCACGTTGGGCTTTAGCCCCTGGGGTACGCTTTTGGGAGACATTTCGGGTGAATCAATTGTCCTTCCGCACCCTGAGCGATTTATTTGTGCGCAAGATCGTTGCAAAACGAATCTATACAGTAGCCCAACATGCTTTTCCGCACACGAGACATCACCAGTGAGTACCGCTTCCGCAGCGAGCAATGGTAACTGAAGGTAATTAAATTCGCATAGTTCGCTTAACGCGCACTATTCCACACGCAGGAATCGGAAGTGATGGAGTTGGACGAGACTCTGCATGGCCGGTGGCTTCACCAAAAGGAAAGGATACGCGTGAAGGACCGGCGGCAAACCTCGACTGGTATCACCCGCAGAGACTTTCTTGCGTCGTCCACGGCGACCATCGTCTTGGCTTCGGTAGGCAGCCTCATTTCCCGGGCGAGTTCCGTTTCTGATCAGAACGGCAGCCACGTCGACCCGCTGTTGCTTGAACGCATCTTGCCCCTGAGTGGATCGGACTGGTGGATTCATGCGGCGGCCGCCCCAAACGAGACCCAAATACCCGCTCAAGTGCCGGGAAATATTCAGGCCGACCTCGAAAGGGCCCACCTGCTCAAACCTCTTTGGTACGGAGCTGGCGACCCCCGCCTGGCCGACGTCGCCAAAAAGGACTGGTGGTATCGCAAGGACTTTGACCTACCCCAGCGGCTTCAAAACAAACGCTTGCGCCTGATCTTTGATGGAATCGATTTCGAGGCTGAGATCTGGCTCAATGACCGGCTTCTTGGCACCCGCGCAGGTCAGTTTCGTCGTTTTGAATTTGATGTCGCTGATTTGGTAAAGACCGGCGAGAAGAACAAGCTGGCGGTGAAGATCACCCGCATGCCCGAGGAAATTGGCCACTGTCTCGCAGTTTCTGACGGCACGTTGAGCGGCGCGGATACTCCCAATAATTTCATCGATTGTTACATTCATACCCGGCAGGTATTGCAGGGTCTCAAGAGCGTCACAAATTTCGCCTACGACTGGGGATTTAACGTCTACACCCTCGGCCTCTGGCAGGATGTGTGGCTTGAGGCCACCGGCTCAAGCGCGATCCAGTGGATCCAGGTCGAAACCCTGCTCTCGGATAACTACCGGCAAGCAACCATAAAAGCGTGTCTCGAGATCGATAGCCAGATTCCGGTAAACGCACGCGCCTTATTCCGCGTTCAAGGGCACGGCCCCGACGTAACTGTAACCGTAGAAAGCTCGCTGCAAGCAGGAAACAACATTATTGAAGCTCAACTCCCCCTGCATGAGCCCGCGCTCTGGTGGCCGAATGGTCAAGGAGAGCAACCGTTGTACGATTTGCACGTGCGGCTGGAAGAGAGCAAGTCCGGAAACAAACTCGACTTCAAAACCGCCCGATTCGGAATCCGTGAAATTCGCTGGCGGCCGACTGAGGGCGCGCCGCAAGACTTTATTAATCCCTACTCCCTGGTTGTGAATGGCCGTCCGATTCGCATGATGGGATCAGATGTCATTCCCCCTGATCTACTCTTTGGCCGGAATGGCGAACGCGCTCCGCGTCTCGTTCTACTGGCTCAGGCGGCGGGAATGAATACTCTGCGAATATGGGGCGGCGGAGTCACCTTGCCCCCGCAGTTCTACGACCGGGCTGATGAACTCGGCATCATGCTGTCGCATGAATTTCCACTTGCGAACTCCTGGCCGGAAACGGGGCCTGTCTTTCTCTCCAATCTGAAGGCCGCAACCACGAGCATAGTGAAACAGCTGCGTAACCATCCCTCCATCATCGAATGGGTTGGCGGGAATGAGATGCCCTGGCAGCAAGGAACCGACCATCCCGCTCTTCACGTACTGGAACGAGTATGCGCAGACAATGATTCGAGGATCTTTAGAGCGACAGATCCGATGCAGGGTTCTTTACACGGCCCGTGGAATTATGAACCGCGAAGCCACTACCAACACTACAACGCCGTGTTGGAGTCTCTGTCTGTCGCGCATCCGGACTTCGGCGTCAACACCATGAATGCAATGCGCTATGGCGAGTTTGGCACACAAAGCCCAGCCAACCTTGAGGTTTTCCAGCGAGACATTCCCCCTGCATCACAGTGGCCGCTGGATGATCTCCTTGACCCGGTGCTCATTCGCAAGAACGTTGTACAAGCCGCTTTTACCCCTCTGTACTGGCTGATGAAGCCTGTGATTCAAGAGCTTTTCGGGCCAATGGACGATCTCCCGACGCTGGTCGAGGCCGGCCAATTCATCGGAGCCGAGGGACTGCGTTACGCATATGATGAGTTGCGCCGCAAAGGAAAACGGATTGGAGGCATCACCAGCTGGGACTTCAACGAACCCTGGACCAATGGGGCCGGCAGCTACCTGGTAGATTACGACGGCCGCACGGTGATGAAGTACGATTTCGTGAGGCAGGCTCTTGCTCCGGTCAGCCTGACACTACGCTACGATTCCATCCTCTATGATCCTGCGGTAGGCCTGAATGCCGCTTTGTGGCTGACCAGTGACGCGCCTGCCCCGGCGTCAGACCTGAGCTGGGCGTGGGTGGCGCGCGATCGCCGGGGAGATGTGATTACCCAAGCGAGCGGAACGTCTTCGATTCTCCCGCAGCAAGCAATTCAATTGGCGCAGGTGAACGTCAAGCCACCTGCCCAAACAGCGCTGGGGCCTATCCTTGTCGAACTGCGGTTGAAGGATAAGAGCGGGAAGATACTCGCCGAGCGCCTTCATGTGTTTGGATCGGACAATACTTTCGTTTGGCCGTTCGACGGATTACTTCGAAATACGGGCCCCGATGGCGATGACCATACGTTGATGGCATCCAGGCCGCGCACCATCCGGGTTCTATGGATTCAGGACGCGAACGAGGAGCGTTACCAAGATGTGGCTTGGTCTTTGCGCCGGTTTGGGATCCACTCTACGCACATCGTGGCAACGCCCGAGGCATTCGAAAAAGCGGTCGCCGACTCTGCGGAACTGGCAAAGAACTACGATGCGATCTGGTTGGGCGAAGGCGATTACAAGAAGGCTGCATCTCTTGCCGATCGGCTCGGCTCCAAAAATCTTGGCGTACTCGCTCAAGCAGTAGCCGCAGGCGTGGGGCTTGGTGTGGAGGGTGGTTGGGGAGGCTACGCCGACGCCGGCTTGGAAGGCACTCCGTTAGCTGCCACCTTGCCGGTTACCTTTGTGGGCTCTGAGAACGCGCAGCGGCGCGGGCGAAGCGCCGTCAAGGTATCGAATCCCGAGCACCCGCTCGTATCGGGAAAGCTGGGAGGCTCGTTTCCCAATATCAGCGGTTACAACCTGGTGAAGGCTAAGGAGCGAAATGATGTCGTGCTTGAAACTACCGGCGGCGATAGTCTCCTGGTCGCAAGTACCCACGGAAAAGGGAGGGTTCTCGCGTACACGTCAGGGATTGTTGGCAGTAATGGCTGGGTAGATTATCCAATGGTAAGGGCCTACGAAGGCGAAAACATCGATTGGGGATGGGGTCTCGAATCCTGGAACGGATTTCCGTTTTTCATGGCTCGCATATTTTCCTGGCTGGCTGGAGCTTCGAATGATGTGGTATCGGGAATCAGTCTGCCGGAGAAAGAGAACCGCTTGGTGCGGCCAGTGCGGCGTACGGAGCTCGAGGTGCGCCCCGGGCCGACGACGATTGAGGGAGAAGAGGAAACTCTCGATATTGAAGTTAAGAACGCGGGTAAGATGACGGCCCTCTTCTGCGAGCCGCATCCATTGCTGGAATATCGAACTGACATTACGGTCCTCAACAACCACGCGTTTGTTCAACCTGGCGAGACACGCTCGATCACAATCCGCGCGTTGGTCAAGCCAGGATTGTCATTGGCCCAGACTGGCTGGCGCCTCTCTTGCTGGAACGCAGAGGATATCTCGATCCAGCCGAATGAGGACGTCTTGCTTTCTCTGGGCCGGCGGGACGCTATGTGCCGCGAATATCGAGCGATCTCAGGTACAACCTCGAAAACTCTCGTACTAAAAGGTAACCGTCCTGATTGCTATTTGCTTCCATGGTTGTTAGCCGGTCCGGGGGCTGCGCCATCAGCACACTTAGGGCCAAAGGTTATACGTATTTCCTTCGATGTAAGCGGCCCTAAGTCAATTCGTCAGTCGCGGCTCAGGATTCATACTGCCGATCAGGACAACGCCCATGGCCCGCTTATCGAGGTCAGCGTGAACGGCAAGAAATTCGAACAACATCTAAAGCCAGGTCTCGGGATCCAGCTCTCTGACCCGGCACATCTGGCTTTCCCAGCCACGGCTCAGTTTACTTTTCCCGCTGGGACGCTTAAATCCGGGGCCAACGTTCTTGATGTTCAGATATCGAATGAGGCCTGGTTCACCTGGGATTCCTTGGATTTACTGTCTCTACCCATCGGCGCCGCCGAGTGGGCGTAGGTTCGTCTACCGCTGATCCCTACGAAGCCCTCTGTACCAAAAGGCGAAAAGGCGAAACCGCAGATCGTGGCACAGCTCAATCGCCACTATCGTCCCGGCATATAATCGCGCCCAAAGCGAGCCGTAGATTCCGTTCGGAAATCTGAGATCAGCGACATGAGCGAGGTTGTTCCTCCGTCGACGACCATGGTCTGCCCCGTAATGAACCCGGCGTCGTCGGAACAAAGAAATGTGGCGAGTTTGGCAACGTCGAGAGGAACTCCGAAACGAGCGACCGGCACTTTATTTTGCGCGTCCTCTGCGGCCTGCTTGAGGTTGAAGCCGGGGATTGCCGCGGCATGACCTTCGACCGAGATCCACCCGGGAGCAATTGCGTTCACCCGGATACCACGATATCCAAGTTCGACAGCGAGAACTCGTGTACAGGCAATGATCGCGCCTTTGGTCGCTGCATAGACGGAGTGCTCCGGTGCGCCCTGCAATCCGTGAATCGAGGCCAGATTGCAGATCGCTCCACTGCCCTGCTTCACCATCGGTTCACAAAGTCGCTGGGTTAGCAGAAACGGCGTGCGGAAATTGACGTCGAAAAGCGTGTCCAACTCCTGGGGTTGGATCTTGAGGAATGGGCTATTGAAGGTAATGCCGGCGTTGTTGACCAGGCAATCGATTCCACCAAGAAAATCCAAAGCGGCATCGCCGAGACGGGTCGCCGCGGCAGCATCGGTGAAATCGGCCTTGACGGTGGTTGCCCGCCCTCCCATGGTTTGGATCGCGAGCGCCGCCGATTCGGCCGCTTCCGGTGCGTGGCTGTAGTGGAGCACAACATCCGCACCCTGCCGCCCAAACTCGAGCGCGATTTCACGCCCGATGCCCGTACCGGCGCCGGTTACCAGCGCTCGCTTGCCTGCCAGCTTCTTTGTTTCGCTCATGCTGCCTCGTGGCCTCCTCCTCACTTCACCAGTCGCGATGATAACCGGCGGTCCAACCACCATCGACGACCAGGATGTGGCCCGTGACATACTTTGCGTCGTCGGAGGCGAGGTAGAGCACGGCAGCTGCGATGTCCTCGGTCTCGCCCGGCGCGCCGAGCGGGATATGGCTTAGCATGCTGTCTCTCTGCTTGTTCTCCGGGCTGTAGAACATAGACTTAGTGCCTTCTGTGAGGATGGAGCCGGGAGCGACTCCATTCACGCGTATGCCGTATTGGCCTACCTCAAGCGCATGCGAGCGGGTGAAATTTGCGACGCCAGCCTTGGCCGCCGTGTAGGCGCACTGCAGCCGCGCCGGCACGATCCCGAAGACCGAAGTGATGTTAATGATGGTGCCCTTGCGCCGGCCGATCATCCTGGCAGAGACGGCGCGGGAGCAAAAGAAGACGCCATCGAGATCGACGCGGATGATCTTGTGCCAGTCTGCATCGGGGAATTCATGGATGGGAACTCTGTTCTTGCCCACGTTGATGCCCGCGTTGTTCACCATGATGTCGATCGGGCCCAGATCCGACTCGATTGCAGAGATCATGCTGTTGACCGCGGAAACATCCGAGACGTCCGCTGTGTATCCCCGGGCTTTACCGCCGCGCTCACGAATCGCGGCGCAGGTTGCTTCCGGATCATGCAAATCGTTGACGGCAACCGTCGCCCCGTTCTCCGCCAACATCAGCGCCGTGGAACGGCCTATCGCTCCAGCGGCGCCGGTCACCACAGCGATCCGATCTTTCAAATCGACTTTCATATTTGCTCCTCTATTTCGCGGCCGACGGCCAAACCATGGCGCCCTCGGGACGCTTGCCCTCAAGAAAATCGCGAGCCGACTCGGCCGCCTTAACCTGTAACGCTTCCACAGCGCGCAAAGAGACTGAGGCAGCGTGACTCGTCAAGAGCACATTGCGCATCGTACGCAGCGGGCTATCCACCGGCAAGGGTTCTCGTTCGAAAACATCCAGGCCGGCAGCCAAGACCTTGCCATTGGCCAGTGCCTCCACCAGGTCGGATTCGCGGATCACCGCGCCGCGCGAGGTGTTGATGATCAGCACGCCGGGCTTCATGGTTGCAATCGTCTCCCGCCGGATGAGATGAGTAGTTGCGGGAACCAGTGGGCAGTGGAGGGAAATGATATCGGCCGACTTAAACAGCGTTTCCATGTCAACCCGCTCCACTCCCTCTTGAGCGAAAACGGAGTCATCCAAAAAGGGATCTGCGGCCACGATGCGAAAGCCAAAAGCCTTGGCCTTGCGGGCCACACGTCGTGCAATCGCTCCGAATGACACCAGGCCGAGCGTCATATCGAGGAAGGCCGGGATGGGCAAGTATGGTCCAACGCCCCAACCCCCGTGCACGATTCCCGCATGATCTTGAGGGATGCGCCGCGCAAGACTCAGCATCATCGCCATGGCGTGGTTGGAAACCTCTTCCAGGCAATAGGTCGGCACGTTGGCGACCCCGATGCGCAGTTCCCGCGCAGCATCCAAATCGATGTTATCTACCCCAACGCCGTAGCGAACGACGCCTTTCAATTTCGTCAGGGATTTCAGCACGCGCCGCGTGATCGGAGCCCATTGCACCAGCAAAGCGTCGGCGTCCCCACATCGCGCAATTACATCGTCTTCCGTCACACATTTTGGCTGGGCCTCGCGGAGCTCAAACCCTGCCGACTCGATTACTCTTCTCTGCAAATCAAGCGACGGGAACGTATTGTCGCTGACGACGGCCTTCAACATAAGCATCACCTGCCTTTTCAAGAGATCTGTGGGCTTAGACGTCGGAAGAAATCAGCATGCGGGCAGCCTCCAGGATGTCCTCTCTCCGGCCGCGAAAGGCCCACACCTGGGATGCATCCTCGCAAGCGCGCTCGCCGCCAGGGCCGCCAATTGCCGGTACATGGTACTCCAGCTCAGAGAAGCTGCCCAGATGGCTGTTAACATTGCATGCCTCAATCGCAAACCCGGCGCAGTCGGGTTCAGTCCACGGAACGTCCACATAATCCCCGGAAGGATTGACCGAAAAATTTCGTATCACTAAGCACGAGTCGGCTCCTTCTGAATGGAGATACCCTACACGTCCAATCACTACCGCTGCCTGCAGGCCCAACTTATGCTCTCCCTGCGCCCGCATCATGTAACGCACCATGTGCGGCCCAATCGAGAGATCGCCGGCATCGATTTGCCCAAAGAAGGTCGTGATCGTGGCTTTCGAAAACGTCGGAAACAGCATCTCCCCACCGTGGGGGAATTGAAGCAGGCTCCAAAGACCCACCTGCACCGGACCGGCCTTGCCGTCGCCAAAAGCCAGGCGGGTGTGCAGCGTGTAACCGGCGAAGCTCAACCGCTCTGCGCAGTCGAGGTTTCGCAAAGGGTTTGGCGCGGGCGTCAATCGCTTGCTTACCTCGAGATCGACGGTTTGCTGGGAACGAGAGAGCTTATACGTAAATCGATTGGTCAACACCATGCTGCCATTCAATTGCTCTACCCGGTAATTGCCAGGATCAAACTCGCGCGGTTGCCAGTAGGGGTCGAGTTTAGGAAAGTTGGGGAAGAAGAAGTCCACTTCCGGTGCGAGCCATGTGCGGTCGCCGCCAGAGTTGTGCCATTCCGCGCTCTGGTAGAAGGCACGAGCCGTTTCTGCCGCGTCGAGCGCAGGATGCGTCCAAAAGAAATTCCGCTCCGACTCCGGCGCAAACAGACCCAGGATGCGTCCACCATAGGGCAACACCAACGCAGTGCTGCCATCGAGGCTTGTCCAAGTCTCGGTGGGCTTATCGGCAGACGCCAGTGTTTCAGCCAGCTTGCGATTCATGCTGCCCGCCGAAACAGGAATTCCTCACCCGGCTTCATCAATATCGCTTGCACAGCCGGCGCGAGTTGCGCACAGAATTGAAGAAATTTTCCCGGATCGCCGTTTTGCTCCACGAACATCCAGAAGTGCGTCGGAATCACCACGCGCGGCGCAACCAATTGAGTCAGCTGCGCGGCTTCCCGCCAATCCATGTTGCCAAAGGCGCCGTTGATGCAGGGCAGCAGGATATCCGGTCGCATTTGTACCGCCGGCTGAAATTGCTCAGGCCGATAGGCCGTGTCGCCCGTGTGATAGACCCTGACTCCATCCAGCTCGAGAACAACTCCCAACGCGTCTGGTGCCAGTTCTCCATGATCGGCATATACAGCGTGGACTTTGATCGCGCCCAGCGTGACGCTCTTCCCTTCCTCAAGAAGATGGCAGCGATCTGCGGCAATCTTCAGCTTCTCAAACTCCTTCATGCATTCAATCGGCCCTGCAAAATGGGTCCGCGGGCTCGCGGCTAGTGCCGGCAGCGCGTCCACATCCATATGGTCCAGGTGCTCATGAGTGCAGATGATTAAATCGGCGGCGACTTCCTCCGCCTGGAGAGGGCTGGTCATCATGCGCTTGAAGCCGATTACCCGCTCCACCACGTCAGAGAGATAGGGATCGATATAGACAATCTTTCCGGCGCTGGTCTTGAAGGCAAAGCCCGCCTGGCAGAGCCAATAAAGGGCCAAGCTACCCTCCGGCACCCCACAGGTTGCAATTGTCGTAGCCAGGTTACTCAATGCTTCTACTCATTCCAGAGAACACGATAAGGATTTTCGATGACCTCCGCAATCCGTTCGAGGAAGGCCGCCGCGGTGGCGCCGTCTGCTACCCGATGATCGACCGATAGGTTGAGGATAACCGTTGGCCGGACGACCAGCGACTTATCTTCGACCCAGGGCCGGCCGCGCAATTTTCCGGCAGCAAGGATGAAGCTCTGCCCGGGGCTGATGATCCCTTCAAAACGATCGACGCGGTACATGCCGAGGTTACTGAGGGTTCCCACACCACCCTCTAAATCAGTGAAGGACAACCGGCTCTGTCGCGCCCTTTCGGCGAGCCCGGCACGGCGGGTGATCAGCTGTACCAAAGGTAGCCGCTCCACGTCAGCCAGGACAGGCGCCACAACCCCACGATCGGTGGCCACGGCAAGTCCAAGTACGATCTGGCTACGCTGGCGTACCTCGCCCTCCCATACCGCATTCATTGCAGGCATACCGGCCAGAGCGAGTGCCAGCGCGCGGAACAGCAGGTCGGTGTACGTGAGCTTCGTACCGGCGCTCCGGCTGATAGGCTCACTGAGATCTTGATACAGGGAAACAAGCTTTTGCGCATTCACCTCAAGCGACACCGAAAAGGCTGGTATCGTGCGCACGCTTTCCATCATGCTCTCGGCGATCAACTGCCGCCGTTTCAAATCTGATTGGCTGCTCGTAGCCACGGGGCGCCGGGGTGCGAGGGGCGGGGGCGCGGGAGCCGATGGGGCGAGATCCAGTAAATCCTTTTCAACAATGCGACCTTCCGGTCCACTGCCCTTTACGGTGCCAATGTCGATACCAAGTCGTCTGGCTTGCCGTCTGGCGCGTGGCGACGACCGGAAGGTCTCGCTCGGCTCATCTTTTTCGAGCGCCCTGTCTATCTGGGCCGAATTAACTGACGCGCGCTTAGCGCCATCGGCAGCCGGAACTGGAGAGGCCGCCGGTGCGGGTGTTGAAGAGACTTTCCCGACGGCGTCGACAAGGGCCAACGGAGTTCCCACAGGCACCGTCTGACCTTCTTCGACCAGAATATCCCGCAAGACCCCATCTACATTGGACTCGACATCCATGTCGACCTTATCGGTCGAGATGGATAGGAGAGGTTCATCTTTCCTGACCGCATCTCCTGGCTTCTTGAGCCAGGTGCCGACCGTGGCTTCCGTCATGGTCAGGCCCAGTTGTGGCATGGCGATCGTAACCGTCATAGAGTCTTGCCCATCATGCTCTCAATCTCCTGAACGATACGTTCGACCGAGGGAACGAGATAAGCGTCAACCGTGGGGCTGAAGGTATGGGGAGCTGGAAGCGCGCAGATTCTGAGTATGGGTGCATCCAGCTCATCCAGCGCTTCGCACGCTGCGATCGCTGCTAACTCGGCTGCCATGCCGCAGGTAGCATATGCCTCGTCCACAATTGCCAGCCGACCGGTCTTGGCCAACGAGTTGAGAATCGTCGCCTTGTCCAGCGGAACCAGGGTTCGCGGATCGATCACCTCCGCCGAAATCCCTTGCTCCTGCAGCTTCTCTGCAGCCTGGAGGGCGCGGTCTACCATCTTGCCCATCGCGACCACCGTCACATCGGTGCCGGCGCGGAAGATTCTGGCCTGCCCAAACGGGATCAGATACTCTTCTTCAGGAACGTGACCTTTGGTGTTATAGAGCCCCTTGTGCTCTATGAAGATCACGGGATTCTCATCCCTCAGCCCAGTCTTAATCAGCCCTTTGACGTCATAAGGCGTGGAAGGGACAGCTACCTTCAGGCCTGGGATATGGGCAAAGAAAGACCAGAAGGTATGCGAATGGTGAGGGCCGGTGCTGCGAACACCACCACCGGCCGCACGCAGCATGAAGGGCACTTTGAACCTGCCGTTCGAGATGTAGTGGATGGTCGAGGCCTGCTGAACGATCTCTCCCATTGCCTCCAGGGTGAAATCCAGAAACACTATGTCTACAATCGGATGGCTGCCGGCCAGTGCCGCACCGATGCCGAATCCCGTCATGGCGCGTTCCGCGATAGGTGTGTCGCGGACCCGCGCTTCGCCGAATTCCTCCCATAGGCCTCGGCTCTGCTGGAAGTTGCCGCCTCGTGGCCCAATACCCTGTCCTATATAGAAGATGTCAGGGTTGCGCCGCATCTCTTCGCGAACGCCTTCCACACCGGCTTGGGCGTAGGTGATGACGCGCTGGTTTTCCGCGGAAGGCTCGACCGCAGGTGAAGCTGCTAAGTTCGTTTCAGACATGGTCTCTTCTCTCGCCTCAATCAGCCGCGGAGTGGTATACGTGCCGTAAGGCTGTGCTTTCGTCCTCGAGCGCACTCGCCAGGGCGAACTGCGCCGCATCTTCCAGCACTGCCGCTATCTCGGTGTCGACGTTCTCGAAATCCGCGGCTGTTAGCGTCTTGGCCGCGATGGCGTCTTCTTTCAGCTTCTTGACCGGATCCCGTTCCTTCCAGGCCGCGATCTCATCTCGGGTTCTATAGGCCACACCCGGATCGCCCTCGTGATGACCGTACCAACGATAGGTCAGACACTCCAATAAAGTCGGGCCTTCGCCGCGGCGAGCTCGCTCGATAGCTTCTCCCGCTTTCTCATATACTTCGAGCACGTTGTTGCCGTCCACCTGGAAACCAGGCATCCCATAGGCCGCTGCACGGCTGGCGACATTGGTGTTTTTCGTTGCCTTGGAGAAAGGCATNNGCCATGTTCAGACCTTCGTGAAAGGCGCCGTTGTTCGATCCCCCGTCGCCAAAGAAAGCGACAGCAACCTGGTCGGTACCTCTCAGCTTGGCGCTCAGCCCCGCACCAGAGGCAATCAGAATACCGGGCGGTACTACACCATTCGAACCCAGGAAGCCAACCGTCGGATCGTAAAGATGCATGGTGCCGCCGCGGCCACCTGAACAACCCGTCACCGCACCCAACAGCTCCGCCATCGCCTCACGCGGAGTGACGCCTTTGGCTAAGGCATGGCCATGCCCTCGATGCGTGCTGGCAACATAGTCATCGATCCTCAATTGGGCGCAAACCCCGGTCGCCACTGCTTCTTCCCCTATATAGACATGAATGAACCCCGGCATCCTGCCGGTGCGGAAGACCTCACGCGCCTTGAGTTCAAATTCTCGAATCAAGACCATGTTGCGATAGAGCGATAGAATCAAGTCTCGATCCGCCTCAGAGGCACTACGCTTCTGCGATTTCTGTCTGGTTGTCATAGGCTCCAATGCTATTGTGCCTCCAGGTATTTGGATGTTCCTATCGCTAATACCGCCGCGACCAGAAGGCCAACTCCCAGGGAGAAGGATCGATACGTTCTAGGGCTCATCGAGTGCCACTCCCCAGTCATAAGACCCGCAAACTGACCGCTGATAATCATGGTGATCATGAAGGCGGCATATCCGATGGAAATTCCCAGGCTGCCAAGAAAAGTAGTCCCGCTGCTGTACAGTGCGATCCCAGCCATCCATAAACAGGCAGCCAGGAAGGGGATCAGGATCTCTCTCGCGGAGAGATTCTTGAACCAGCCCCATGTGCGATTCTTTTGCAAAAGATAAATGCTGTAGACGATGTTGGCGACGGATCCTCCCAGGAGAGCAATCGGCCATACCGCAAAGGGAGCCCATGAGATCCGGGCGCCTTGACCTTGCGCCGCCTTCAGGATGTCGCCGCCGTAAGCCAGAGCTATGTTGAGCAGAGAACCGAGTATGCCCGAGCCAACGGCGAGGCCCAGGGTCAGCAGATAGGCCGACTTGGCATAGGATGCTTGCCGCATAGCGGTTTGCTCCTGGCCAAAGCCGGCACTCTTGTCCCGTCCCCTAGCCTCCACTTCGCGAAGGTACCCGCTCCAGCCGCAGAAGGCTCCGCCGGCGAGCATCAGCGCCGTACCGGCCAAAATGCAGAGGCCGCTCGCAGCAAGCGTACTCCTACTGTGCAGCGAGATCAGTGGGATAATCGTTCCGAATGCTCCGGCAGTTCCATTCATAACGGCGCCGGCGACCGCCAAGCCGAGCTTGTGGACGCAGAGTCCTGCCCCCAGTTGTGCGACCCCCCACAACAAACCCATAAGGAATGGCTGCAAGATCTGGTGGGGCTTAAGAGAACCATAGACTGCGGTCAAATGCGGCAATACCGCAAATGCTAGGCCGAAGGGAACCACGATCAGGGAGAATATGGAATAGAGCAGCCAAAAATTCTCCCATTTCAATGCCCTGACCCACTTCAGAGGCCACATGCTGATGCCGACACTTGCGCCTGCCACGAAGGTAAGGAAGAACCCAGCTAGATTGTTCATGGCAGCGAGTCGCCCTGCAGATGCGGAGTTCCCTTTGTAATGAGCGGCGACGGGAAGTGTCAACGCATTTCAGCCTATCGAACGGAGATTGCCCCGGGGCTTTCCTGGATAGAAAATACAACCTGCGGTGATGGGCAAGGGGATGAAGGATAACCTCGATCACAGAACCAAGCAGTCTGCCGCCCTGGTGAGGCTCGCCAAGGTGATGGGACCAATCCGCACCGAAGGCTTAACCGAGAATGTGGTCCGGCAGCTGAAAGATTGCATCCGCAGAAGGATCATTACCCCGGGTGAGCGCCTTCCGCCTGAAAGAGAGTTGGCCGCGCTGCTCAAGATTTCTCGCGGATCCCTCCGGCAGGCGCTCAAGGCTCTCCAGGTGATGGGAGTACTGAACGTGGTGCAGGGCTCGGGAGCCTATCTGGCCGATACAGCCGAAGCGATTCTCCGCGACCCGGAAGGGCTGTTGATTCCTCTGCGGGGCCATTCCTTTGCTGAAATGTATGAGGCGCGCCGGGCCATGGAGGCGGAGTCTTCCGCCTGTGCGGCCCTGCGGGCCAGCGATCAGGATTTGGAGAGGATGCGCGCGGAAATCCGATCCATGCACGCGATTCAGACAGATATTCGCAAGTTCGTAGGCCGGGACAACGCCTTCCACCACCACATCGCCGTCGCTTCTGGAAACACCGTTTTTATTTGGTTCATTGATCTGCTGCAGAAGGTCTTGGCCAAGGGCCAACTGATCCATGCGCGCTCCGAGCAGATGCGATCCTCGATCGCCGAACACGAAGCCATTCTGGCGGCGATTGAAGCCCATGACCCTGAGAGCGCGAGGAGAGAGATGTTGACGCACCTGACTTTGAGTAAGGCGTACAGCGACAGAGAGACCGGCATGGAACTGCAGGTCGTTTCACCCCGCCGCTGAAAGCATGGCAGGGGGGCGGCAGCAGCGCATGGGGTTTACCTGACCGCAGCGTGAAGCTGTGAAGAAACCTACTTTCGGGATGTGTCCTTGCGGCGGCACAATTGTCAGCGAGGTTTTTTGACATCTTCGTGGCGTAGTGGAGCGACTGCAGTTTTCCGGGTACCTACACCCAAACTGAGAAAGGTGTTCCGTGAAAAGAACACGCGGTCTTCTTTGCTTTGCGGAGGAGTACGATTCCACCTTTGGTTATTTCTCAGGAGAGTTGCAGCGAGAATGAACAACGAAGCCAAGTTGTCACAACGCATTGCAGCAGCCAACGTTGCCACAGGCCACATCTCGTGCTGGTGGTTGGGCGGGTCGGGCTTCGTCTTTAAGACAGCGAAAGGGACTGTCGTCTACCTCGATGCTTATCTTTCCGATGCAGTAAAAGCAATCTTTGGCGCGGACCGCGCTTTTGCGCCGCCGATCGATCCACAAGATGTTCGGGCCGACGCCTTCATTGCCACCCACTGGCACGAAGATCACCTGGACCCGGGTTTGATCCCTATTGCTGCGCGGAACAATCCCGATGCCAGGTTCATTATGCCCCCGAGTGCGACTGCTCACGCGTTGAGCTGGGGAGTAACTCGCTCACAAATTGCGCCGTTACAGTGGGGCCAGACAGTGCAAATTGCCGATGTGACCGTCGAGGCAACGCCGGCGCGGCACGAAGCGAATATCCCCGGCTGGGAAGTTCCCGACGCGATGGGGGTTCTGCTCAGTACCGGTGAGCTCACGATCTATCATTGCGGCGATACAGAGTACGACGTCCGTTTGCGCCGGCTCAAGGCGCGCCATCCTGACGTTGCGCTGCTTTGCATCAACGGAATTACAGGAAACATGGATGCCCATGAGGCCGCTTTGATGGCCTGGCATTTGGGTGCCGGTCTGGTAGTGCCGATGCATCATTACTTGTGGGCGGTGACGACCGGAACTGCGGAGGAGACCCTCAACCCCGAGCTCTTCGCGGGTACCTATGGTCGCCTTGGTGGCGCGGGACAAACAATCATTCCCGCCATCGGCGGAGAGATTGACTTGGTTCGGCGTCGCGTAGTGACCGATCCGGCCTGAGAGGTAGAACAAAGCATGTCAAAACGTTTGCCAGTGGACAAGCTGCGAAGATTCTGTGTCGAAGCACTGGAGAAGGCCGGCCTGAGGCGTGAGGACGCGGCGATGGTGGCCGACGTGCTGGTCATGACAGATTCATGGGGGACGTTTTCCCACGGCACGGGTGCGCTGCGAAACTACTTGGTCTCTCTGCGCGCCGGGGGCATGAATCCCCGCAGCAAGCCCGAAGTGGTCGCGGAAGGCGACTCGTGGGCCGTCGTCGATGGGCACTCCGGAATGGGCATGCTGGGTTCTTGCATGGCGATGAACCTGGCGATCGAGAAAGCCCGCACAAATGCGATCGCCTGGGCGGGTGTCCGTAACAGCAGTCATTTTGGCGCCGCCGGATACTACGCCAACATGGCAGTGCGGCACGACATGATTGGCATCGCCATGAGCAATGCCGATCCAAACATGGTGGTCCCGGGCGCCCGCGGACGCATCATCGGCAATAATCCCCTGGCGTATGCGGTCCCTGCCGGTGAAGAGCATCCGATTCTGTTGGATATCGCGCTCAGCGCCGTTGCAGCGGGCAAAATCATAGCCATGAAAGAGCTCGGACAACCGATCCCGTCCACCTGGCTCACCGATGCGGACGGAATGCCGACTGCGGAGGTGGGCGATTGGCCGGCGACCGGATCGATGCTGCCGATGGCCGGCCATAAAGGCTACGGCATCGCATTGCTGATCGAGACCATGGCCGGCCTTCTGCCCGGCGCCGGGGTGCTCGATGAGGTGAAGAGCTGGATTTTAAATCCCACGGCGGAGGGCTCTCTCGGGCAGGCCTTCATCGTCATCAACCCGGGGATAATGCTTCCGATAGAAGACTTCAAGCACCGGGTGGACACGATGATTCGCACGCTCCGTGGGGCACCCAAGGCGAAGGATTCGGCACGCGTCTACCTGCCCGGCGAGATTGAATGGGAGCGCAGAGAAGATGCGCTAAAGAACGGGATTCCCTTGCCTGAACTCGTGCTGGCTTCCCTTCATGCCGCGGCTCGGGATCTCGGCTTGGATACCGGTCTGCTGAAAACAGAAGAAGCAGAACCGTGACCGAGAAGACAATGCACCGTCGACGATTCTTGCAACTTGCCGGCCGCCTGGGCGCGTTTCTCGGCGTGTCAACAACAGGGCTTCATCCCCTTGCGCAGCGGAAGAAGACGACCGAAGGCCCAAACACACTCGCTGTCTCCCTGGATAGCGGATGGCTAATCGCTACCGATCCCAACAATGTTGGCCGGGATCAGGCCTGGTTCCGCGCTCCACAGCCCGGGGCGAAAGCAACGCGTGTCCCATCGGTGCTGCAGGAGACCTTTCCCGCCTATCATGGCCTCGTCTGGTATTGGCTACAATTCAAGCCCGAGCCGCAGCCGTTCGTGAATGGGAGATATCTACTTCGCTTCAATTCCGTGGACTATCTGGCGGATGTCTGGCTGAACTCAGTCCACCTCGGGAGCCACGAGGGGAGCGAAACGCCCTTCGTGCTGGATGCAACGGATCTGATTCGTCCCGGAACCATCAACACGCTCTCATTGCGCGTCTTAAACCCGGATAACCAGCCCATCGACGGAATTGTGTTGGCGGAGACACCGCATCGCAACAAGGTGGTGCGCTTCGGGAACGGAAGCTCCTTTGACTACGGCGGCATCTTGCTGCCAGTGGAGCTTCTACTGACCCCTGCCGTCAGAATTGCAAGCCTGCATCTTCGTCCAGATTGGAAGACCGGCCAGGTCCAGATCGATGGTGAGGTCAACAATGCCTCCACCCGAACCCACACCGCGCAGGTTAATTTCTCGATAACTCGGACGACCATGGATGAGCCTCTGTTGGCTGATGCCACGAGTTTCACTGTGCCTCCCGGAGATAGCAGTGTGCACCATGAAATGCAGGTCACGAACCACCGGCTGTGGCAGCTCGATGACCCTTGTCTCTACCGTTTGCAGGCTCGTCTTCAAACTATGGATGGAGGAGATATTCACGAAGCGTCCACCTGCTACGGATTCCGGGATTTTCGTGTTGTCGATGGATATTTCCGGCTGAATGGCCGGCGGATTTTCCTGAAGAGCACGCACACCGGAAACCATGTGCCCTTTGGCCAGGTGGTTCCGATTCCCGGATATCCTGACCTTCTTCGGCGCGACCTGTTGTATGCCAAGGCCTCAGGTTTCAACATGGTCCGCTATATCTCCGGGCTCGCTTATCCCGACGAACTGAGCATGTGCGATGAATTGGGTTTGCTCGTCTACGAGGAAACCCTGGCCGCTTGGCTGCTCGGAGATTCGCCAAAGATGAAAGCCCGCTATGAAAGCTGCGTGCGGGAGATGATCCTGCGCGATCGCAATCACCCCAGCGTGGCTATTTGGGGAATGCTTAACGAGACCAAGGACGGCCCGGTATTCCGGGAGGCGGTATCGGCTTTGCCCCTGGTGCGATCTCTGGATGATACCCGGCTCGTGTTGCTCTCCAGCGGCCGGTTCGATGGGCATCTTGGCATTGGATCAGTGAGCAATCCGGGCTCCTCCGAGTGGGAGCCCACCTGGGGTGAAGAAGCACCGGGAGCACCCATTGTGGAGATGAAATACCCTTCCGGGCTCGGCACCGGAGATTTCCATTTATATCCAAAGGTCCCGCAAACGCCGGAAGTCAACCGCATGATGCGTACCCTGGGTCAGAACAGCAAGCCGGTCTTCCTCTCCGAATACGGCATCGGCAGCATGATGAACGTCATCCACGAAGCCCGTATGTATCAGCAAGCCGGCATACGGGAAGACGCTGAGGACTTCGTCCTGGTGCGCTCTATGGCCGACCGCTTTGCGGCGGATTGGTCGCGCTTCGCCATGGAGACAGCCTATCCATACCCCGAAACGCTGCTCGAAATGAGCCAGCTCAGCATGGCGCACCATCGCTTGCTCGGCTTCAACCTCATTCGTTCCAATCCAAAAATATGCGGCTACAACCTTACTGGAATGCTGGATCACGCCTTGACCGGGGAAGGACTATGGCGATTCTGGCGCGACTGGAAACCGGGCGTCTTCGATGCTGTTTGCGATGGCTGGGCGCCCGTGCGATGGTGCCTGTTCGCCGAGCCCGGGCATACGTACCTGGGACGCCCTGTCACGCTCGAGGCAGTGTTGGCGAACGAAGATACGCTGCACCCAGGAATGTACCCCGCTCAATTCCGAGTGATGGGTCCAAATGGGAGTGCGTGGCAGCGGGAGTCTTCCATCTCTATTCCGGAGATGGATGCGCCCCTGGCCGTACCGGTATTGAAGGAAGAAGTCGTGGTGCAGGGACCGCCGGGTACGTACGAGCTGGTCCCCTTCATCCAGCGCGCTGCACCGCCAGAGACTCGCTGGAAGTTTTATTTGTCAGACCCGCAATCGCTTCCTAAAGTCAGCCAACAGGTGACCAGCTGGCACATGCCGGAGAATGTCGAGTCCTGGCTGAACGCGCACGGAGTTCACACTACGCCGCTCGCTGGCGCAACCCGCGAAGGCCGGGAATTGATTCTCGTGGGCGACGTCTCAAAGCAGCCGGCGGCAGCCAGCGAATGGCAGCAGCTCGCCGCACGCATGGCGACCGGAAGCGTGGTCGTTTTCCTCTCACCCCTGGCTTTCCAGCGTGACAAGAACGCTTCGACGTGGCTCCCGCTGGCGAACAAGGGGCGTATTTATGAGTTCAATGACTGGCTTTATCACAAGGAGTGTGTTGCCAAGCCACATCCGGTATTCGCCGGGCTGCAAGGCAACGGCATCCTCGACTGGGATTACTACGGGCCAGTTCTGCCGCATTATTTATTGGATGGCCAGGATACTCCGGCTGAAGTGATTGCAGCGGCTTTTGCGGCGGGCTACTCCACGCCAGGAGGCTATGCGTCAGGTGTCTTGCTTGGGTCCTATAAATTTGGCGCCGGCCGGTTTTTCGTCAATACCTTTCCCGTACTCGAGAATATCGACACTCATCCGGCCGCGGATCGTCTGCTTCTCAACCTTGTCGAATACGCCGCTACTTCTGTCCAGGGTCCGGCGGTGGCACTGCCCGCGGATTTCGGCGACCGGTTGAAAGAGATAGGGTATAACTAGCGAACCCGGTTAGGGCTCTGTCCCTGCCACGAACAGGGGTGCCCCATATCTCGCGCCTTTGCGAGATGTGGGAATCCACATACCTTGACGTTGCTTGCCTATTGAGCCCCAATGCTTGCCAATTGAACGCCGCGAGATCCCACATCTCGCAAAAGCGCGAGATATGGGGCGCCCCTGTTCGTGGCAGATTGAAATTCAAGAAGAAGCTCGCGCAAGAAAGTCTCCACACCCAGCAGCCGGGATGGACAACGATGGCCGTCCACTCTGGTCGTAGAGGACGATCGTGTCACCCGCAGCATCGACATTTTCAATCGAGTCAATCCCACTTGGGATCTCGAACAGAAAGATCAGATACTGCGCCGTCTTCTTCCCGCCAGCGGGGATCACACACTGATGGGGAGTGTCGAATAGGGGTCCGCGGCGAACGGTCTCTTCGCGGCCCAACGGGAGCGGCGTTGTGCCAAATTCCATCCCGCGCGATTGTGTTCTTCCGTTCCAGGGAGGATCGAGCCGCGCGTGGTTCTCCTCCCAGATAGTCATCCAGGGGAAATCGGCCCGGCGGAAACAGTAGCCTACGCCCAGGCGCCCTTTCCAGTTCACTGCCAGCACGTATTCCTGCTCGCGCCGAGGATCAAGCTGCACGCCGGCGATCAAGCCGAGACCTTTTCGGGTGAAAGGCTGTCGCAAATCGGCAAATCCGTTCCCACTTGCAAGTGGCGCATTCGGCCAGGTGAATTCGCGATTGTTCGCGAGCATGGAACCGCCGTCGTAGTTTATCGGCCAGGTTATCCCACGGTGTCCGGAAGCGGACACCGTACATTCACCCTCCTTTAACAGGGGCGGACCGAATGTGACATGCTGCACCCAATCGAAGGCGTGCTCCGCGCCGCACTCGTTGCTGACGGTTTCGCGCACGTAGGCTACGCTCTCACCCACACCCAACCGAATCTCTCGCTCGAAGGCAAGCTGTGCTGATGGTAGCTTTACATTCCACCTGCTGACGGCCTTTCCTGGCCCCGCCGATTGGAGTACATCCCACCGTGTGTTGGGTGCCTCACCATGCAAGCTGAAACCAGCCGCCGCCTGCTCGGCCGATGGTCCGCCAAAGTAATCCAGACACAGAGAATGCCCCGTATAGCCCGCTAGAAACTTGCGGACCTCCACCGGTCCGTAGATTGGCGGCAGATCGTCCGCAGGTCTCTCTCCCGGGTCCAACGTAACCCACGGAGCCTCCCAAAAGACGTTCTGCGACGCGCGCCCATTCTGATCCAGGAACCGGAACACGGCGAGATGTCCCCCGCTAGTCAGGGCAACCAGCTCGACGACCCCATTGGTCAGCCGCGTCGCCTCGCGGTTCTTCCAGCGAATGGATTCAGAACCGGCATCGGAAGCTTCCTCTCTCGAAGTCGACCCCATTGCACACTCCTCCATCAAATGCCTGCCGGATTTCCGTCTAACGAACACAGTCACTGGAAGCATTCCTTCCATTAACTTCGCAATTCAGGTTGCACAGCAGAACTCAGGAATCCCATAACTCTCGAAGTAACGCCGTAGACAAACGATTCACTGGGAAGGTCCAACTTGCTCTTCCGCTGTGGGTAGCGATTATAATACTGGCATCACAGGTTAACATGGGGACACCCTACCAGAAATGAACAGCTTGTAAGGCACACAATTTCGTGGACTGCGGCAATGGACGATGATCAAAGATATGCCACCGGCCAAAAGTAATGCTTACCGTGTACCGCCCGCGTCGGAGTAACCTGTGCGAATTGCCTGCAGGTCTCGCGCGCCGGAATTAAGTGCAACTGCAATCGAGGGTTCTCAGGGTAGGATTTTCACCACGGCCTAAGAAGAGGATGCAGGTGAACAACAGGCCTGAAAAAATCAGAGCAAAAGCAGCCGGCATATCAAATTTGTGCTGCCGGGTCGTCGCGGACCTGTCAGCAGGAGATACTCTGGATGCAAAGCCTTTTGCCAGGCGCCGCTTAGAACGACATACATGATTGTGGGTTGGTCCTACTGTTGGGAGGAAGTTCGCAAATGTGCCCAGACGCGACGCGTGATTTGATCCTCGAGTCAAGTCCCATCCGGCGCTCCAAGCTTCATGAGCTGGTCTCGCAGAAGCTCGAAGATATGATCCGGTCAGGCGAACTGAAACCTGGCGACAGGCTGCCTTCTGAGCGCGACATCATGGCCGCTTATAGCATCGGGCGCCCAGCCGTACGAGAGGCATTCCTTTCCCTGCAGAGCAAGGGTTTCATCACCACGGAATCGGGACGGCGAGCGCGTGTTACGGTGCCCAGCGTTGACAACATTTTCACCACGCTCGACAGCGTTGTCGGCATGATGATCAGCAAGCGGGAAAGTCTCAAGAATCTGTTCGATGCCCGCAGATTTATCGAAGCAGCCATGGCCAGACAAGCGGCCATAGTGATCGACAAAGTTCATCTGGCCGAGTTGCGAGAGGCACTCGAGGCAAATCGACAGGCGATTGGTAATCGCACCCGGTTTATGGAGACGGATATCGAGTTTCACCGCATTCTCTTTCGGGTCTGCGACAATCCAGTCTTCGACGCGGTCCATACAGCCGTAGTGAACTGGCTGATGGAACGCTGGAGCAAAATTGAAAGGAATGAGACGACGGAAAAACTCGCCTTCCAGGGCCACGTGCAAATCTCGACTGCCGTCGGCAAAGGGGATCCGGATGCTGCCGAAAAAGCGATGAACAAGCATCTCTCCTCGTCCTGGTCGGTATGGGCTAAGCAATTGGAACGGCATTGAGAGGCGACAGGAAAGTCACACGAATCTGTTGAAGATGTCGTGATGCGGTCGCAACGATCCGTCCGCCTCGATAAAGGCCATGTATCCGGCGCCGCTGACCGGCCCATACTGCTGACGGTGACAGTCAGCCACCAGGCTATGGTGCAAGACGTGAGCAAGAAATCCGAGATTCCTGTCTCGAAGTTCACTCAACTCCGTTGCCACGATTCTCGCCCTTTCGGCATCGTCCAGGGATCCCCAACAAGACTCGGTTGGCAATACCGGTTTCTTCACCTTTTGTCCGTAGGCGACGGCGGCGTCCAGAAATTTCTGATTTCCATAAGGGTGGATGGTCAAAACATCGCATACGGGGTCCAGCAGTCTCAAATTGTCTACGCTCGGAGCCATTCCGACCCCGATGGGAGCACGGAGCTTGAGTTCCTTGCATTTCCGGTAAAGGGATTCGAGCCACACTGAGAGCGCCGGCGTAACCCCACTGTTGAAGGGCTCGTTGCATAAATCCCAAATCAGAATACGGTCGTCGGTCGCATGGGCGCCGGCAAACGCCTCCAGATATGACATGAATACATTGACCGGGATGGTGTGATTTCGATCATGGTCGTTCATCCAGTACTCGATCATTTCGTTGGCGATGCCGCCAAAATCGGGCACGCTATGCCAGTTGTTGAATAGAACCGGAATCACCTTTAGGTGATAGCTGTCTGCTATCTGCAACGCGATCTCAAAATTTGAGGCGACTACCTTCTGATCCGCTGCATCGCTGCCCGCGAAGGCATCGAAGGAGAGCCAGAGACGGATGGTATTGATGCCGGGAAAGAATGTCTTTCCCTGCCCCAGTTCCAGATGAAAGAGCTCGGGCTTGAACTGCCGCCAGATGACGAGCCCGCTGGAGCTCCAGCTCGGTTGATAATTGAAACCGCGGATGTGTCTATACGGATTGCTGTCGATCTTCGAAGGCGTATCCGTGGGTTGACCGTGCGCCTCGTGTTGATTGAACGCAACAGCGGCGGCAAAGCCCGCTCCGGCCTTCAACAGAGTCCGCCGGGAAACACCCTCGGCTAGTTCAGCCGTTTTGAGAAATTGAGATCCGGGCCCGGAAATATCTCCCATGGTTTACTCAATAGAGGCGATGAGCGGTAATTCGAAGCAACGACGTTTAGAAGGTGGAGCACGCCAAGGCAAAGCGCCCCGTCTCGGTATGTGGGTCAGTGGACGGGGGGCAGGAATACCCTGCCCAGGTCCATCGAGATTTAGAATTCTATTCGGAACGTTGCCTGCCCTTGTCGATTCGAGATTTGCGAGGATAAGTTTGTAACTTGTCCGAATGTCGTATCGTTGACGCTTTCATCAGGGGCTTGCAGTTGCGTTCGATTGAAGGCGTTGAAGTAGTCAACACGCAGGCTAGCAGACACTCCTTCGGCAATGGGAAAGTGCTTGACCGCGCTGAATGACTCTATCCTCAGCGGAGGTGTGCGTAAAGCGCCATACGTCTGATATGTGTTGCCGAGTGCAAATGGATTGGTCAGCGCAAACGCATTCGTAGAGAACTGTACCGGGGCTGTCGCCGCGTGCCCCGTCAAGTAGCTCTTGGTACGGCTGTAGCTAAAGGTCTGTATTCCAACCCCGCTGACCAGGTTCGGCCGGTCAAAGCCGTTGTTAACGGGATTGAAGGTCTCGGTCGCGCCAAACGGCAGTCCGCCCTCATAGTCCAAAATCGTGCTGACCTGCCAGCCCCCGGCGAGCCGATTCACAAGGTTGTTCTGAGTGAGAAGCTTCTTGCCCGGGCCGATGGGAAGCTCGTAGGTCGCTACGTACTTATTAGAATACGTTTGGTCTAATATCGAGGGTGCCCATTCAATCTTTTGATCGAACTTATTCAACGGTTTGGCCGCGAACGCTGCAAACCCCGAATTCACGTTCGAAAGATTTTTCGATAGAGTGAAGGCCACCAGGAAGCTTAGGCCGTTGGAGAAGCGCTTCTCGGCCTGTAGCTGCAATGCATTATAAAAAGCACTCCCTTTGTAATCGAAGTTGTTCTGCAGTCCGGCATACTGGGGATAGGGTAACAGTGCCTGTAAAACAGTAGCTGAGGACCCGAAGTCCTTTACGAAATTCGTGTAGGGAATTTTGATCCCGGCTGCAACGGCCGCGGGCGAAGTGACAAGAGCGCCCAGGAGTCCGCCATATTGAAGATAGGTTGGATCTAATTGGTCGTAGGGGTTCAACTGAGAAGGAAGATGAACATCCCGGTTGCCGACGTAAGCAGCCGTAAGGAACATATTCCAGGAAATGTTTCTCTCGACGCTTACGTTCCATGCCTCGTTATAAGGCCACAACCCGGATTTCTTGACATCGAAGCCATAAAGAACCGATCCGTTGCCCACCGAGGGACTAAATGGTACAGCCGCCGTGGGAGGCAGGGCATTTGCATCCCAGCTTCCGTAAGCTGGAGCATTGGTACCGTTTGAGTTGCGGAAAAATGTGCCGTTCAAAATGATGTCATAGTCTTGACCAACCCGGTTGTCTCCCGGCGCATACGCACCGCCATCCAGGATGGACAGGAAGAATCCGCTACGGATCACGGTCTTGTCATTCAATTTGTACGAAAAGCCGACTCTCGGCCCAACCGCAGGCCAGTCGATGGCGGCCCTTCGCACGCCGGCGCAACCGGTACAGGTACCGAGCTTCGAAGCCGCGCCAAGCAAGCCGTCCGCGCCTGGGTTTGGAATGTTGGGATCGAAGAACGTGACGCGGTTATCGATGGCCTCAGTCAGCGGGACCAGGATGTCCCAGCGAAGGCCAAGGTTCACCGTCAGCCGGTCATTCAATTTAATGTCGTCTTCGATATAAGGCGACCAACTATCGCTGCGCATGGCGAGTGCATTGTTGGACTGCCGGCTGGCTGCATCAGCTTGCCCCAACAGGAAACTGGCGAAGGAACTGCCGTACGACCCAAAATTCGGATCGTTCACATTGGGAACGGATGTCGTCCGCTGGCTGAAGTTGAAGACACCGCCGCATGCCACCAGGCACTCGTTATCGTCCATGATGACCTTGCGGTATTCGATCCCGATGTTGAAGGTGTTCCGGCCTTTGGTCCACAGCCAGTTATTGACCACCGCGATTCCCAATTTGCGGTTGACGAGGTTGATTAAACCCTGTCCCCAGGTGGATGAGGCGTTTTGACCGTCGAAGGTGACCTGCGGAAAAATAATGCTGTCGGAGACGGCAGGGAAACTCACATTTTGCAGTCCGTTGTGTTGAGAGTTGATGGCTCCAATCACAGAAGCTCCCCAAGTCATTACCAGGTTGGGAGTGAAGGTCTTTACATAGTTCAGGAGCCATCCTGATCCGAGACTCGGCTCAATATTGAGGCTGGAGATCGGACTGGTTGCGGGCGCGATATTCGCAGAGGAAAGAGTTGCGGAATTCAGCGGAGCGCGCCACTCGGAAAAGCGGATAGTTTGTGAATCGGTCAGCTTATGGTCGATTGTGTATCCCCACAAGTTCTGCTTGATGCTCAGCGAAGGGATTTGAGGGCCGATGTTCGAAAGGTTGCCACCATTGAGGCCGGCACGATTCGGGTCGGGGATGTCTTTCAGAATCGATGCTGAGAGGGGGCTGAAGTGCGACGTGGGGATGATATTTCCCGGAAAAGGCTGCCCGGTTAGTGGATCGTAGATGGGAATCACTTTGCCTGTTGCATCGACAAAGCCGCTAAAGTCGCCGGCCTTCATCGCGGCTGTCGGTACCGTTCCGACTTGTTTCTGCGCAAGATTCTCGCGGTACCAGTCGTCTGTAAACAGGAAAAATGTCCGGTTCATTCCTTTGTAAACCTTAGGTATCCAGACCGGCCCGCTAACGGTAAATCCGTAGTTGTTCTGCTGATTGACGGGCGGCCTGGGCTTCCCGTCGGGGCTGAAGGCAGTCGGGAAAAATCCGTCGGAATCAAAAAGCTGGTTGCGGATGATGTCATAGGCATCGCCATGGAGCCGATTGGTGCCGGAAGCCATTTGGTAGGTCACGGCGCCTTTCGCAAGCCCATACTGCGCTGAGAATGCCGAGCTGACCACCCGGAACTCGTTGATCATTTCGAACGGCGGGTTGAGCAGGGTTTGGAAGCCTGGGGTCTCCGCCTGAACTGCTGGAATTCCGTTGAATTCCACTTCGCTTTCGAAATTGACTCCGCCATTGATGGTTTTATCAAATGCGTTGCCCTGAACGCCGGGCGCGAGGAAGACGAAGGCATCGATTTGACGCGCACCGCCGTTAATTTCAATGGGCAACTGGCTGACCAGTGCAGGTTCCAAGGTCGTGCCCAGCTCTGGCGCCGTGGTGCTAATGGAAAGCGCCTGCGCTTCCACATTCACTGTCTCGGTGGTCTCACCAGGCGTCATCTGCAGGTTGACGGGTGTCATTTTGCCGACTTCGATCAGGACATCCGTCTGCACCGACTTCTTGAAGCCCGGTGCCGTCGCGGTGACGGTGTAGTGCCCGGGATTCAATCCGACGATCGTGAAGTCTCCGCTCGAGTTGGCCGTGGTACTGCTTGTAAAGCCGGTCGTCGGATTTTCAACCGTGACCGCTGCACCGGGAAGATTAGCGCCCGTAGCGTCAGCGACCGACCCGTTGATACCGGATTCTACCTGGGCGTTCAATCGAACGCCCGACACTAGAGCGGCTACGCAGAACGTGAGGACTGCCAATACAACAACCATCCCCTGCCGGCCACGGATAGAGAACTTAAATCCCCGCATCGCACTTTCCTCCTAACAAAACAAAATAGATCTGCGCCTAGGCACGCCTGTTTGCCTTTGTTTCTCTTCTTCGCCCCAGGTTCTGAATGCAACCCGGCAGCGACGCAAACATCCATTGATTTCGCGGACCTATAGTGCCACACAGGCTTTTGAGGTGTCAACCTGTTATGCCAGAAAAGTAATCCTCTTTTTTCGTGCATTGCTGGGTACCCCCGTCCAAACCGGGTGCAAAAGCGGCTAAAGATACTCAAGCCGCCCGGTCCCCAGGCTGTCCGCAAGCTCGTCAAGATCGAGCTTGAGCTGGTCGGCAACGGGAATTCCGTGCAACTGCCGATCCTCCTCGACGGCCCATTCACGGTCTCCGGGAGCCATGACCTTCATGTTTTTCCGCCCAGGCTGAGTTCTAAGATCGCCAAGATAGGCACCCATCGCCAAGCTATAGACCTCTGGAGACACGAAGCGGCCGGGATCGATGACGATGAAGAAGTGACCGAGACGGCGGGGCGTAACAAAATCGGGCCCTGCCATACCGAGCAGCCGGCTGCAATGAGGCATTCCAGTCATGACTGCGCTCAACACTTCGACCATGCTCGCCAGAGCAGCACCTTTGTAACCGTAGTTGATCCCACCCAGGGGTAGGAGAGCTGCCGACCGGGCTGGAACGTGGGTGGGCGCCCCGTCGCTATCGACGGCCACGTCCGCGGGAAGCGGAAACCCTTCATTCATCAGGTCCTGCACCCGGTTCCATGGAATGACGCTCGTCGCCATGTCCATCAGGAACGGCCGCGCTCCAGAAACCGGAGCGGCAAACGCCAGTGGGTTTGTTCCGTGAAACGGCTTGACCCCATCGTGGGGAAGCACGAACGAATCCGAATTGCATACGCCGAGCGCTAAATATCCCTGCTCGGCAGCCTGCAGCACGTAACATCCAGCCGATCCGAAGTGCGAGGAGTTGATGACGGAAACGGCGGCAATGCCGGATTCTTGAGCGAGCGCGACAGCGTGATCGATGGCAAAGAAGCTCGCGTGATGGCCGAAGCCGTTATCGGCATCGACAATTCCTGTACCCCGCTCCGTGCGGACAAATGTAAGCCGGGGCTTGGGATTGATCCGGCCCGTTTGAACCACCTTGGCATAGTGCACCAGAAGCCGAATTCCATGGCTGTCCACGCCGCGCAGAGAAGTCTCGGTAAGCGCTGCAGCGACCGACCGCGCTGCCTCAGGATCGGTTCCGGCAGCAACCAGCGCTGCGGTTGCAAATTCTTCGATCCGATCCGAGGGTGCCCGCTGCGGCCGGGTGCCTACGCTTTGCTCGCCCTTCGCCGCCTCCAAGCTCATATTCCTCCTTGCCCGAATCCTTAAAACCGTCGTCCCGTGAGACTGGCATAATAGGTTGACACGCCAAAAGCCTAGTATAAATAAAGGCATTGGTCAAAGCGGTCGCGCAGGGTGCGTCGGGGGCGGGGTTGAAACGTGAAGGAAGTCCTTGGTTCTGTCGAAGTGAGCCGGACGAATGGAGCAGGTTGCTCTCGCAAGCCGGTGCTGGCCATCCAGGATGGCATCAGGATGCGTCGACTACGCGGGTCTCTTTCAATGTTGTCTGAATTGCCCGGCCCAGATCGACCAGGACGCGGAGAGATGCTGGTTCATCGCCCGTTCCGCGGCGTCCGGATCACCCTGGGCAACGGCATCGGAGACCTTCGCGTGGCCTTGAAATGCGAGCCGCTCGGTGACTTCGTCACGGTCAATCTCTCCCCAACACTTCATTAGCCAGCTCACCACGACCGCATGGACAGAACCGAAAACCGGATTGCCGGAGATCTGAAAGAGAATCCGGTGGAACTCGATATCTGTCTGCATGAACAGGCGGTGATCGCCAATGGCCTGCCGGTTCGCCTCAAGCGCGTCCTTCAATTTGGCCAGATGAGCATCGTCTATACTCCTGGCCGCCTGCCTCGCCATTGCCGCTTCGATCAATCTGCGTGCATCAAAGAGCCTCTTGCGGCTCGCACCATCCCCGATGGGGATGTCCGGCAAGGGTGCCGCGCTACTGCACGCGGCGGGAAGCATCGTAACGTGTCTGCGATTCATGTGGTTTCCTCTTCCTGCCTCTCTCAACGATGCTCCGCACGGGTTGTTGAAACATCGAAGAGCGGAGCGTTCTCCGTGACGTAGCTCAAAGCTCCGGAAGGCGATTCGAGATTGGCTGTTTGCCCGGAGAGAGGCGGCTTCGCCCCGGCCCATGCCCAGTATTCCTGCGTCGGATCAGTACTGTTTGCGAAATCGGTTATGAATTTCACCGCAAGAGAAGGCTTGGTCTTTGCCAATGTGTACGCGATCCATCCGTTCGCAACTGACCAGGCCCCGTTGTCATATTGGCCTGGACCAAAGGAACAGGCCCCGCCGTGGATGTAATAGCACTGAGCCCAGTCTGTCGGACTTTCCCGCATGTAGCCCTTCACAGTCAGCTTGTTGTAATTGTTTACCAGATAGGTGCTGATCGCAGTTGCTTCTGAAGCGCTCGCGGCGCCAACGTACACGGCGTAGGCCGAACCCTCAATATCGATCTGCTTATTTTGACCCGTGGCCGCATAGAACATGCCTGTAACCGGATCCCACAGTCCTGAAAGACTGGCGCGAATCTTGCCGGCCTGCGCGGCAAACAGCGAAGCATCCTGGCTGTCTCCTACAGCTTTGTAGAGAAGAACCAGGTCGGCCGCTGCCTGGTAGTACAACACCGAACCCATAAGATCGTCGCCTGTCTTTCGGACCATATCCTGAAAGCCCCACGGAACCCATTCATCGCCGGCCACCACCTGAACCAGCCCGTTGGCGCGATTCACAGGAACGGCTAAGAGTGCCGCCTTCACGGCGGCGGCGTCTTCAGAGAACGCGGACGTACTCCGTGTTTTTGTGTAATACAGATACTCCATCTGCGGCACATAGAATGCTCCATCTCCCGTGGCATGATGGTGCAGCAGATCCCACGCAGAGTAGTAAACCTCAGCGGCTCCCGTCTTCTTCAGGCAAATCGGGAATTCTCCGGCAGCATTCTTCGCGGCAATGAATTTCTCGGCGATATTCAAGATTTGTGCGGGGGTAAAGTAGTTGGGATAGTTCAACATCGTTATTCCTGTATCCGCCGCAAACGAGTAGTCGTACAACCCGGGAGAAGCCGTCCACCCGTCGGTAGAATCGGCAAAAAGAAAATGGTTCGCCTTCAGGTTCGCGTTCGCTGCTTTTGTCAGGGCCGCCTGCACTGACGAGGCCGGAGGCTGATAAGGGCCTGCGCCGGCATCCGCGATGGCCAGGGTTCCAGCGGTTTGGAGAGTGCACGCTATAAGAACTAACAGACCCCCTGCCAATATGACTCTTGAAATCGCCCGGAAGTCCCCCATGCAACTCTCCCCAGACTGCGACCGCCCGTAGCGTTCTTGCCGTGAACGAAACCTCGCGTGGAACCAACTTGTATAGAGATTGGCCCGCAAGACTGTCAAGCAAATTCGATACCTTGAACGAAAGCTGTAGAGCCGCTTGTCGACGCAACATAGCTCCGGTGCCCTATCGCCAGGGGCTTGGTGGATGTCCATACCAGGACCTATGCTTGGTAGCGGCGATGCCCCTGGCGGTTCGAAGGAGTTCTGTTTGCCCTTTGTCGGGATTGATTTAGGTACGTCGTTTATCAAGGGTGCGGTGTTAGACGCCGAGAGCGGCCGCGTCGAGCATGTTCGACGGATTCCCTTCCCCGACCCGCTTCCCGGCCTCGATCCCTTATATTGCGAGTTTGCTCCCGGGCAAGTACTCGCGGCCACCCGAACGTTGATCGAGGAGCTTGCCACCCTGGCTGTGGAGTGCGAGGGCCTGGTTATGTGCACGCAGTTGGGTTCCATGGTGCTGATTGAACAGCGAGGGCCAGGCCGTCTCCAACTGTTTCGGATGGCGCGACCAGCGCGTCCTGGAGCTGCATTCTTCCGGTGCGGGTTCGTATTACAAGATTCTCCAGGAAAGAATCGGCGCCCAGCATTGCCGCGAACTTGGCAACGAGCTGCCAGTCGGCGCACCGATCTCGTTTCTCTATTGGCTCGCGGAACAGGGAAAGCTCGAGCCGGATCTTATCCCTGTTTCGCTGGGCGACTTCGTGTTGAGCTCCTTATGTCACGAACCACCGTCGGTAGATACCACAACCGCGATGACCTATGAATTGCTCAATCTATCCACTCTGCAGTGGCACTTCGACGTGATCGAGCAATTGGGTCTTTCTGCCGTCCGCTGGCCAACCCTGCGGAAGCAGGGGGAACTCGCGGGCTCCATGAAGATGGGGGCGGCGAGCATCCCGTGCTTCGCTTCCGTAGGCGACTATCATTGCGCTTTGTTGGGGGCTCTCCTTTTTGAGGATGAGCTATCCCTCAACATCTCTACAGGCTCGCAAGTCAGCCGCATTGTTCCTGGTCTCGCGCCCGGTGACTACCAGACCCGCCCCTTCTTTGATGGTAAGTTTGCGAATACCATCTCCCATCTCCCTGCGGGCCGCTCCCTCAACGTTCTGGTCGATCTACTCACCGAGATAGCGAAGGCACAAGGCGCGATCCCGGCTGACCCCTGGTCGTATATTGCCTCTGCCGCAGCGGCCGTCAATCGAACAGACCTGGAAGTGAACTTGAGCTTCTATCCGGGGCCGTGCGGAGATCGTGGCGCCATCACCAACATCAGCGAGAAGACCCTGAACGTGGGTACGCTGTTCCGCGCTGCCTTTGAGAATATGGCGGAATGCTACTATGCGTCGGCATTGCGCATATGGCCTGACCATTCGTGGCGCGGGATCGTCTTCTCCGGCGGCCTCGCGTTCAAGCTTCCGCAACTGCGGCAAATTATTCAGGACCGCTTTCAAACGGAGTCGCGGCTCTGTCCGGTGGCCGAAGACACACTATGCGGCCTGCTCCTGCTGGCCAAGGCATTCAACGGAAAGACCTCCGTTGAGGAGGCGGCAACCGAGTTGCGGGAGCGCTATGGTCTCACAGGGGGCGGGTCACTCCGCTTCGAAGACGAGCAGTTCAGAGGTTAGTGCTCCTTCGAGGCGAACTAGGACGCCCTGCTCCGCCAGGATAAAGCCGTCTACGGCGGTCGTCTGGCCCAGGTTGTCGAATGTTATGCGATAGCGCTTGGAGATATCCAGACCGCGCGGACGCAATCGATATTCAACGGCCTTAGGCGCTGAGAGTTGAAAGAGTCCGCAGATACCGCGCCCGCGGTCCTCCGACGCCAGCTCCAGCACTCCCCATCCGGCGGGATCTACGCCGGAGATCTCTGGAGTGTGATGGTAAATACGGCTGTTGCTGATAAACGGGCGCACGAAGTGCTTGTAAAGATCCAACCAGTGCTTCGCCCGTGCCATGAAGATCGGGTTCGGCTGAGCGCCGAGTGGATAAAGAAAACCGAACTTCGGCTCGACGAAGAGAAGGAGCCGCGACTGGAAGTCAAAATCTGCCGCAGTTTGCCCGCTCTGTCCGCCCAGCAGCCGGTCCACTGACTCGGGCGGGAGCGCCATCGTCATTCCATTGGTGATCATGAAGGATCGCGGGGCGATCTGCCAATCAGTGACGTCGGTGTGATGGAACCACCTCACCATGCCAATGTCGGTGCGAGCGCCGCCGCCGGCGCAATTCTCGAAGATAACGTTGGGAAACCGCTGGCGCAGCCGGCTGTAGATCGCGTACAGATTCTCGTAGTAGCGCCAATAGCCATTTTCGATGAAGCCATCTCGCATTCCTTTGATCCCGCGACCCGGACCTGTGTTGTAGTCCAGCCGGAAGAAATCCAGCTTGTTTTCTTCGATCACGCGGGCAATCTCACTCTCCATCCAACTCGCGACTTCCGGGTTGGTCAGGTCAAGCTGCCCTCCCATCTTCCTCTCGCCGTCGTAGTTAGTTGCCAGCCAATCAGGATGCTCCTTGGCGATGCGGCTGGTATCACCCACCCGTTCCGCGTCCATCCACAGGCCCCACAGCATTCCTGCTGCATGAGCACGCTCGCGAAAGGGATCGAGGCCCCGAGGAAAGCGCTGGCGATTCACGGACCAATCTCCCACCATATTCCACCAGAAACTTCCCGGTGGTGCGTACCAGCTGGCATCGATAAAGAAGACTTCGGCGCCTAATTCCACCGCCTCGTCGATCGCATGATTCACCTGCTCGAGGGTAATCTCGAGTTCCGGTCCAATACCGGTCTCAACCAGACCACCTCGACCGCGGGTTTGGGGAAGGAACACGCTGCGCCGCAGATGCGTATGCATGGCCTGGACCGCAGCGTCCAAATCTCCGTAGACCAGTCCGAGATGCATCTCCGGAGTGGCAACCGTCTCGCCCGGAGCGATCACTCGCAGCGGAGCCGGGGCATCAGGGCCGGCGCTGAAAGTCAGCCCCGCTGCGCTGGATGTTTTGCCGATCTCTGTATCCAGGTCGAACTCGAAGCTGTACCCGCCAGTCCATGCCAGCTGCCCCATGAAGAATTCTCCGGTGGCATTGTTGCGCAGCATGAACATCGGATGACGCCATCGATCTCTGCGAACTCGTCCGTCTATCCGATATCCCGCCTCGGGCATGTTGTGCCAATGGAAATCGCCTTCCTCGCCCCACTTCGCGCCATCGAAGTAGCCCAGGGAGTACAACGGCAGCGAGCTTCCATTCAGCTCCGAGCGCCAGCGGTCATTCTTGCGCAGCACGCCGCTCCATGAGGATGTTGAAGCTAGCGCAGCGGGTTGTTTGCCGTGGTTGGCCACCTCGAGCCAGCGGGTAATCACCGCGGTTCCGTCCAATTTGGTGTGGACTTTGACGGTAATCGGCCGGACTCCGTGCTCCAGTGTGATCACGATGTGGAGGTTTCCCTCAGCAGTGGAGGACTTCTCCAGGCCGCGCCACTGCCAATCCGTCACCAGCGATTGACCATCAACCTCCAGCCGGAACGCCTCTGGCATGGGATACTCCGCGGGATCGATGCGGCCATCGTAGAAATTGATGTAGCCCGCACCGTTCCATCCCCGCCCGACAAAATGGCCGGCGATGAGCGATTCCTCATACGTGACCCATCCCGTGCGATAGCTAATGGTTGGCGCGGGTGTTTCGACGACGACTACATCAGACCAGTCGGAGGTGGCACTTCCACTGACTCGGTTGTCATGATCTGATCGCGATGCAGCGGTAGCTTTGCTGGTCGCACTTGGCTTCGGGGGCTGGGATGCCGGCGCAGGCGGTTGTTGATTCTTAGCCGCAGGAGCGGAAGCCCAGGCCTCACGGCCATCTACGAGCAGGCCGGCGTAGCCAGCCAGCAGAATCTTCCCAGCATCACGGCGTGAAATTCGTTCCATGCAATTCTCCTGCGGCTTTCCACGTGCCGACGGAACGGGTGCCCCATATCTCGCGCCTTTTGCGNNCGCAAAAGGCGCGAGATATGGGGCATCCAGTTGTTTTGGCAAGGACGCATTCCAGAGGAAGGAGGCAGAATCTCCCGGGCCGCAATGTTCCTCGCGGCTCAGTCACCCTACAACTGCAGGCTCATGTCCCGAGCAGCGCGAACCATCTCTCCGCCCAGCTCTCGCAACCGGGAACTGGGAATCTGATGGGTCGAGCCGCGGACAGAAATTGCCGCGATCACCACACCCCAGGAATCGACAACCGGAGCCGCGACCGCTCTCGCCCCGAGGACATGCTCTTCATCGTTCACCGAGTAACCATTGGCTCTTACTTCAGCCAGGTGCGCCTTTAGCGCGGGGAGCGAAAGGATTGTCTTGTTTGTGGACTGGGCCAGCTCACGTCCGGTCAACAGCTTGTCTAGTTCGTCATCCGGCAAGTTGGCAATCAGTGCCTTACCTTGCGCCGTGCAGTGCAGATCGAGGTGACGGCCGACCCACGCTCCGCCGCCTCCATCCCCATCCCTCGCCCACGTCACCTTGCCGATGATGACTGCCTCGGCCCCTCCAAGCACAGCCAGTATGGTGGTGAGGTTCAGCCGGGCTGCGATTTGCCGCAGGTAAGGCTTTGCCAACGTGCTTAAATTCAGCCCCGCGGTGCTGGCACTCGCAACATCGGCAAAGCGAAATCCTAGCGAGTAGTGCCCGCTGTTGGTTCGCTGCACGTAGCCCCGGGTGACCAACGTATAGACGAGGTAATAGGTGGTGCTCTTGGGAATACTAAGCTTTCGGCTTAGCTCCGAGAGTGTCAAGCCCCTCCTTGAACTCGCGAGGAGTTCCAGAAGATTCATCGCCCGGTCGACCGAAGGCAATCTAAAGCGTTGGCTTTCGCCGGCGCCTTCCGCCACCACACTGCTCGTCCCAAGTCCGCTCACTGCAGTCTGCATTTTATCCACCGCCCTGATGATCCTAGTCTTTCCCGTGCACCTGATAGCCTAACCCTTTTAAAATCCCGATCAGCTCATCGAGCCTCTCCCCCTCCATCGGCTGCACCGGAAGCTGGGGATCGCCCACGGGCGGCCCGATCAGATTCAATGTCGTCTTCATCACGCTGAACCAGTGCGGGCCTTGACCACGATTGGAATACGCAGAAAATTCCAGGCGCATCAGCTGGGACAACAACCGCCACTGTTCGCGAGCCGCGCGAAGGTCGCCGCGAACGGCAATCGCTTCGTAGAGTGCGCGGGCCGCGCGCGGCACGATGCTGGGGATGCCCGAGATCCATCCGTGCGCGCCGTGACAAAGCCCCTCAAAGGCGACAGAGTCGATGCCGCAGTAAACGCGGAACGCCGCGTCGGATTCCTGCAAAAGCTGACAGATGCGATCCGGTTCAGGGTTCGACATCTTGACTGCGGCAATCGCCCCCTCCTGGTACAGCGCCAAGAGCTGATCCGTCTTCAGGTCAACAAAAGTCAACGGAATGTTGTGGTACAGAATGATTGGCAGATCGACCGCGCTCGCGATTCGCCGGTAGTGATCCATCGTTTGCGAGGCCGTCGGCGCCATATAGTATGGCGGCACAATCAACAGAGCATCGGCCCCGGCGGCCGCAGCATGTTTCGACAATTCAATGGTCAACCGCGTGCTGTAGTGGTGTGTACCCGCCCACAGAGCAACCCGGCCATCGTTCAGCTCGATGACTTTGTCGAGAACGCGCTTGCGATCCTCGATCTCCAGGGCGCAGAACTCGCCCGAACTGCCCAGCGGAGAAAGACCGCTGACGCCTTCGGCGATCAACCAGTCGATGTGCGGCTTCAACCGTTGAAGATCAATCTCCCCCTCGCCCGCGAAGGGGGTAACGCACGAAGCGACGATGCCCGAGGGCAGCGGAGACCTCTGTTTCGTTGACTTCGCTAACGTCTTCGGTACAGTCACTGTGGACATCCAGATGCCTCCACCTGGTTTATCGAGTTTTACAAATTGGTACAGTCGATGAACCATAGCACCGCAAAAACAAAATCGTCAAATCATTCACCGGTTATTGATTCGGCGTGTCGACTGACGAATGTGTAGCGTTGAGGGTGGCACAACGATCGAACTCTTGCTTCGCCTGCTCTTTCAACCCCTGGTCGCGGTAGGTCATGCCCAGCTCGAAGTGCAGGCTGGAGCTGTTCGGTGCGAGTTGTATTGCCTTTTCGAGCTCGGTCTGGGCATTCTTCAGCTGCTTCAGCTTGACGTAGGCACGCCCCAACTGCTCGTGGCCCTTCGCGTTCCGGGGAGCCAGCTCCGTCGCTTTCAACAGGTAAGGCAGGCCTGCATCTGCGTGCCCCTGATGCGCAAGGAGACTCCCAAGGTTAAGGAACGGTTGCGCATTCTTCTCGCTCGATCCCTCTTGCCAGCTGATCGCGATTTGAAATGCCTTCGCGGCCTCTTCGGGGTGATTCAGCCCTTCCTCTGAAAGTCCAATGTTGTCTTCCGCCTTCACGCTGCGGGGTTCAAGCTTCAGATAGGTATTAAAAGCGTCGATGGCTTCGGCGAAGCGATTCTCGTTATACTTGGCGCGGCCGAGATAATACCAACCCAGCGCATTTGCCGGGTTCCAGGAAAGCGACTTGGTCAACCAACGATCCGCGTCGGTGAAGTCCCCTAACAACACATAGTCCAGGGCAACGATCTCGAGCTCCATCGCGGTGGGCTTCCGCTGTTGCGCCGCAAGCGTGTACTCGCTCAAGGATTCTTTCGCATGAACTTCGCGGTAGAGAATGTAGCCCAGCAGATAATGTGCGTCCGTCGAAGCCGGGTGCTGGGTGAGAAATTCTCGAACAGCAGCCTCCCCGCTGGCAAACGATCCCTCTTCCGCGGCTCGGTGAGCGCGCAGTAACAGAGGATCCTCCGCCTCCGGGGATAAAGGTGGCACGATTTGCTGCGGTCGATCGGAAGCTGTGGGAGCGGATGGGATTTCCTTCGATTGCTCCTGGGCCTGGACAGTCGATCCGCTCAAGAACATCTGCGAGAGGAAACAAACCAATAGGTAGACACGCCTTGCCCGTCGACTTTTGAATCGACACCACACTAAAAACAACCTCGAAAAGAATATAGCAGCGGCGCCCTAGTGGCCCGCTTTGCTAAGAATCGTAATGGCGATCATTAAACAGAGAACGCCCGTACCCATTGACACTTTTGCTGTCCTGCCCGAGTTCTTCCATTCTCCGAAGAGCGAACCCCACGCCGCGCTGGCGATCACCGCGCCGGACATGAACACCGGCCATCCAACGACCAGGCCTAGCGCGCCGATTTTTGTCACCCCGTTGCCATAGACCACGATGCTCCCCAGCCAGAGCAAGCCCATCATCACGACGAGCGGCCAGTAGGCGCCCGTCGCGCGCGCGCGAAAAAGACCGAATGTTTGATTGCGGGCGAGAAGGGTGAGAGTATAAACCACTCCAGGAATGCCGCCGGCCAAAAGAACCGGCAGCCAGACAGCGATGCTTGCCGCGGATGAGGAAGGGTGTTGCTGCGCGACGGACGCAGTAATTGTATCGCCGGCCGCGAGCGCCAGGTTGAGAGCAGCGGTGAGCGTACCGCCCACCCCGGCAAACAGGAAGCCCTGGAGGGAGTGGCCCGCAATCATGGTTCCCGTTCCCTGATGCCGCTCACGCGCTCGCCCGGCGAAGCCGCACACGCCCACACCGATAAGCACCATGACAACACCCAAAAGAACCAGTACGCCCGTAGATGCCTGCAACATCGATGTGCCGTTGTAAAGGATGGGCAGAACCGTGCCCATGGCCGCCGCACAACCGAGTCCGACAGCAGCCCCTACCGCAACCCCGACGAGCGGAAAAGACATACCCAAAAGCAGAACGCCGGCTCCCCACAACAGGCCCATCAGGCCCATGCGCAATAGAGATGCCAAGGAAGTTTGATTGTAGGCATCGATCGGATGAGGCACAGCGGCCCACGCCATCGCTACGGGGATCGCCCACAAGCTCAGCACCGTCCACAGGAGCCAGATGTTTTCCCATTTCCAGCGGGACATGAACCTCATGGGTATGGCGTAGGCGCCATTCATGACCGCCGCAAGCAGAACCAGAAGAAAGCCCGTGACGACGCCGATTTCCGTAGGACTCAGACTCAATTCGATTCCTCTCGACGCGCCCGATGCATCCCTTCTCAATCGCCCATCTTATTCCGGTGAGCCGGCGAGAGGGATGATAAGACCGCCATCCACGACAACGATAGAGCCCGTCATAAAGCTGGCCCGGTCACTGGCGAGGAACGCGACCACTTCGCCTATCTCCGATGGTTGAGCCATGCGTCCAAGCGGATGCATTTTGTCCAGAATCTTTTTCAGCCGCTCAGGGTCGCTGTCCAATTCGATGATGCTGTGAATCATGGGCGTGTTGACCGTGCCGGGACAGACACAGTTCACGCGAACATTGCGGGACGCCATATCGACTGCCATCGATCGCGTCAGGCCGATCATCGCGTGTTTACTGGTCGAATAGGCGACGACATTGCGCTGGGAGGCCAGCCCTTGCACGCTTGAAATATTTACAATCGAACCCTTGCCGCGTTTCAACATCTCCGGAATGGCATACTTCGACATCAGCCAGTGTCCCTTGAGATTGACGTTCATGGTTTTGTCCCAGACTTCTTCGGTGGTCGTAACAGGATCTCCAAAGGTCTGAATACCAGCGTTGTTTACCAGGATGTCGACTCCGCCAAAACGATCGACCGTGGCTCGAATTGCCTTCTCAGCCTCAGCCGCTTTGGAGATATCGGCAACGACAAAATCGACACCCTTGGATAGAGCGGTCAAGCCCTTGGCAGCAGCAGAAGCCGCATCTCCGCTCCAATCTACGAGCATTACGTCCGCACCCTGACGAATCATGCATTCCGCGCTGGCCAGACCAATGCCCTTGGCCCCGCCGGTCACGATCGCTACTTTATTGCTGAGATCCATTCTCTTGAGCCTCGGTCACTTCGTGGTAGGAGAAGTCTACGTTACCTCGACAAGCGTATGCCCCAATGCGGGGATGCTCACTTTGCCTACGTAGGCGTCTCCCGACCGGCTGAACGTGGCGCCGGAAAATTGATAGGTCTTACCTGGCGAAAGGCCTAGCCGTGCCGGTTCAAATCGAATCTCTCGCTCGACCGGGTGGTCATCCAGATTGAAGCAGTTCATGACCGCAGTCTTTCCTTCCCGGTCAGAATGGATGTGCGTTTGCTCATCAATCCCATAAAATGCCCCGACCGCAAAATAGGGCTTGAGACGCCGATAGTTGGACATGCCTTCCTTCTGTGCCTGGCGGACAGCAGGATCAGGGTGCGTACCGCCAATGCCCAAATGGCGGTTGGTGGAGGCGTTCCACCAGAACACCACCGCGTTTTGATTATCTGTTCTCAGATCGATGTGAATGTAGAGAGGCAAGCTGTAGGCCAGATTGTAGTAATACAGGGCGATGCTGCGGCCGCTGGTGAGATCTTCCATCGGCTTCCACATCAATTCAAATGCCCACACCGTATCGAATCCCAGTGCCTGGCATACTTCCTCACCCTCAGGACATTTTCCGTAACCGTAGTAGATCGGGCAGGCGCGCATCGGCGCCCCGCCGAGGGCAGGATCGTGCATCTCGATCAACACGTCTGGAAAGTCGGCGTGGACCATGCGTGCCAGGCGGCAAGTGGCCTGACAATGCTCTTCCAATCTTGACGGTACCTGGTGTCCGTGATTCGGGTCCCAGCATTCCTCGTGATACGCAGTTCCATCGAACATGAAGAAGTTCGCCCCGCCCTGGCAAAGGGTCTTGAGGCGTTCTATCGTGACCTTGAGGTATTGCTGCGATGCGCCGCAGAGCACAGACTCCGAAAACCCGGCGGAGCGGTCCCACACGGCGCGCTCCCCGAAACGATCGAGCCTGTGCGCTTCCAACGGATATTCGGTTGGGTCGCACCATCCGGACAAGGGAGTGTGGAGAGACGACTTCAATCCGTACTCTGTCTTCAGCATGGTGGTGAATGCCTTGTACGTGCCAAGCCTCTCCTCGTCCCAGATCTTTGAAGCAAAGCTGGTGTCCCAACCGGGATCCTGGTACAGGGCTTCGCAACCGATAGCTTTTGCCTTGGCGGCTTCCTCCTTCATGCTCTCCAGGGTGTAGTACTTCTTCCGCATTGCAGGATTGTTTTGCTCGTCGCGCGGAAGCCACCACAGCTTGTTGTCATAAAGCTCGTTCCAGTGAACCGGCGGGTTGAATCCGTCGGGAACTCCCTGCCCGCGCTTTTCCATCTCGGTGCGAAAGGTATAGAACCCCTGCATCCAATCGCCGGAAAAGGCCGTGACCCGCGTGACCCCAAAGCGATGCGACTCGCCGGGCTTCAGCCACGCTCCGTGCTCGGGGCTGCCGCGGTAAATGCCGACGCCTCCCCAGCGGAACCCTATCTTGTTTTGCGGCAAAGCGACACGATCCAGCAGGGCAAACTCCAAGCCTCCAGGGCTGAATTTTGAGATGAGGAAGCCCTGCTTGCCGTCTGTCCACGCCCATCCTTCGGAAGCGAAGGCGGGGGTCACCGTAGTATTCATCGTCCACAGCTCGGAGGAGTACGGTCCGGTAAGAATCTGATGCAGGGAAAAGTCTGCATACTGCAGCCTGTGGCCATTCGGTTCCCGTCGAAACGGAATGGCGGTGAGCTTGTGTTGCGCCCAGGCTGCTTCCACTTTCTCCCCATCGAGCTGCAGCGGCAGCACGAACCCACTTCGCGCATTTTGAAGAGCGAGAGGCGTTGATCCGGAATTGGTAAACTCAATCTGCTCTTCGATCCACGAGGCCGCTGGATCCACCGTGAAACGGTGCTGGATTGCCAAGCCCATATCCGTCTTCCCATGAAGCACGATAGACGCGCCGTCTTTCTTCACTTCGGAGAAAACCGGCGTTCCGAAGGAATACGAGTAGAAGCCGTCCGCCAGAACCGTGCCTGTGGGAAGATGGACCAGCTTGCACTGAAGTCCGGTACCCGGTGTGAGCGACAATTCAAATTGGGCATTCTTCAGCGTGGAAGGAGCACTTTTTGCTTCAGCACGTGCGGAAGGCGCCACTATGACTGCGGGCAACGCAACCATGGCCGTCTGGGTAGCCGCAAGCTTCATCATGTCTCTGCGATTCATTTCGTTCCCTCTTTTTCGGACGTTTCCGGTGTGGTCACGATGCGGCGCACACGCTTTTGAGGTGTCAACCTATGATGCCAGTATTATTAGCATGTTGAGCAGAACAAGGGCAAGGAGCGGTGGGCCGGTGAAGATTCGCCCAGCTATACGAGCGGCACTCGCAGTTCTAATGTTCTGGCAGGCCTCTGCCTGCAGCGCGGCCCAGCAGTCTGCGCCGGATGCAGTCACCCCGGTGGCGGTGGCAGATGCAGCGTGCGCACAGTGCCATCAGCCTATCTTCCGCAAATACCTCGATACCCCGATGGCCAATGCCAGCGGGCGTGCATTGGATCACGCTATTCCAGCAAGCTTCTACCACGCGCCTTCCAAAATCACATACCGGTTCTTTGCCGGCGACAAGTCATTCTGGCTCAGCTATGGGCGAATGGGGAATCAGACACGGCAGAAGCTTGAATATTTCATGGGTTCCGGGCATCTTGGCGTGACTTATCTGTACACCATCAACGGATATCTGCTGGAATCTCCAGTCGCCTACTACGCAAACCTCAAAGCCTACGACATGAAGCCAGGGTTGGGTGGCTCGACCCGGTTGCCCGAGGCTCTCCCCATGTCGCCCGGATGTATGCGCTGCCACATGAGCAGTGTGCAACGCGAAGATCCTGGAACCAATAACCACTACCAAGGATTGCCGTTTCTGCACGGAGGCATCACCTGCGAGAGCTGCCATGGGGATACGCGAGAGCATGTCCGCACCGCGGGCCGAGCGGCCGTGATCAACCCGGTTAAGCTCGAGGCCGAACGGCGAGATTCGATCTGCATCAGTTGCCATCTGGAAGGCGATACGAGCGTCGCACATCGGGGACGCTCAATCGCCGACTACCGGCCGGGTGAGCGAATCGAGGACTATTTATCCTACTTTGTCTATGCGGGTGCGAACGCGACCAACCGGGGTGTGAGCGAGATTGAACAATTGAGCCTGAGCCAGTGTAAGCGCAGCAGTGGCGACCGTATGTCCTGCATGAGCTGTCACGATCCGCATTATTCACCTGCTGCAGAGGAACGCGCTACTTTCTACCGCGACAAGTGTCTGGCATGCCACACCCAGGCAGGGTTTGTAACCACGCATTACCCCGGCAATCAGGACTGCACCAGCTGCCACATGCCAACCAGCAAAGCGCAAAACATACCGCATGTGGCGTGGACCGATCACCGCATCCGGCAACACCCGGCACAATTGGAAAGTTTGGACGGAGTGCCCGCAAATCCGGAACTGGTTTCCTTCCTTGGCCAGGATGCTCCGGCACGCGATTTGGCGCTCGCCTACTACAACCTGACTGCAAACGGAAGAATTCCTGAAGCGGCAAGAGCCGGGCCGATGCTGCTTGCCGTTCAAAAGTCCGATCCGCCCGATGCGGCTGTTCTTACCGCCCTGGGATTTTTAGCTCCCTCGATGGGAATGACTGCCGCTCAATCTGCAGATTATTACCGTGAGGCTCTGAAACTGGATCCGCTCAATCTACTGGCCGCGAACAACCTCGCCACCCTGCTGGCCAGAGCTGGACAACTGAGCGCAGCGGATCCTCTATGGCAGAGCGCATTTGACCGCAATGAGGACATCGAGTCGCTCGGTATCAATCTTGCTCTGGCGGAATGCAGGCTCGGCCAGAAGGATAAAGCAGTTCAAGTCTTACAGCGGGTTCTGGTCTACGGTCCGGATAGCCCAACAGCCCAGAGGAGACTTCAGGCGATACAAACCGGCCAAGATGCATGTTCCGTGCAATGATGTGAAGCCTGCCCGAGGGGCTATGTTCGGGCTAAACAAGTTGCGGAAACGTTCCTGAACGAAGGGCACGGCTTTCAGCCGTGCCTGCCCAGCACGAAGTGCTGGGCCTGGAGTTTCTACA
>PLZN01000176.1:19515-19671 GCA_003152195.1 Acidobacteriaceae bacterium | reverse complement strand
ACGAAAAAGACGGGGCGAAGCCCCACCATTGCCTTTGTAACAGCGATTCGGAAAGGCGTGTAGCAATGATGGAGGGAACCAGGAGTTCTTGGAGGGGCATCAGTGCAGCTGAGCCTTCAAAGGAAAGCAATGGAAACAAATCATTATCGTCCCACG
>PLZN01000176.1:18638-19504 GCA_003152195.1 Acidobacteriaceae bacterium | reverse complement strand
GTGACGAGCCCGCAGGCGTTCGAAGGGCTTCGCCTGGCGGGGCGAACCGTACGGCGCCCCGACCGGGCAGTGGCCACGGTAGACCACAACGTTCCCACCACGGCCAACCGGCTCATCATCGAGGATGCGATCGCGGCCAAGCAGATCAATGCCCTGCGTGCAAACTGCGCCGAATTCGGCATTCCGCTCTACGATATCCAGTCGCGCGAACAGGGGATCGTGCACGTCATCGGTCCGGAGCTCGGCCTTACCAAGCCGGGCATGACCATCGTTTGCGGCGATAGCCACACCAGCACGCATGGCGCATTCGGCGCGCTGGCCTTCGGCATCGGCACCTCGGAAGTGGAGCACGTTCTGGCCACCCAGTCCATGCAGCAATCGCGCCCCAAGACCTTCCGCATCACGGTCGAAGGGGAGCTCGGCCCGGCAGTGACGGCGAAGGATATTGCCCTCGGTGTCATCGGCCACATTGGGACCGACGGCGCCAGCGGCTACGTGGTCGAGTATGCCGGGCCGGCGATTCGCGCGCTCTCGATGGAAGGCCGCATGACCCTGTGCAACATGAGCATCGAGGCAGGCGCGCGCGCCGGCATGATCGCTCCCGACGAGACAACGTTCGAATACGTGATCGGGCGCCCGGCGGCGCCGGCCGCGGTCCCGGACGCCTGGCGCGACCNNGATCGCTCCCGACGAGACCACCTTCCGCTACCTGAAAGGGCGGGAGTTCAGTCCCACCGGCGAGGACTGGGAGGTCGCCGTTGCCGCCTGGCGGTCGCTGGCCACCGATCCCGGCGCCCACTTCGATCGTGAACTGGTCCTCCGCGGCGAAGAGCTCGCGCCTTTCGTCACCTGGGGCACCAACCCCG
>PLZN01000176.1:0-18610 GCA_003152195.1 Acidobacteriaceae bacterium | reverse complement strand
CCAACGGCCGGATCGAAGACCTGCGGTCCGCGGCCAAGGTGGTCAGCGGTTACCACGTTCATCCCCGGGTTCACGCGATGGTGGTCCCCGGCTCGCAGCAGGTCAAGCGGCAGGCCGAACAGGAGGGCCTGGATGAGGTCTTCCGCGCCGCCGGTTTCGAGTGGCGTGAGCCCGGCTGCTCCATGTGCCTGGGCATGAATCCGGATATTCTCGCGCCTGGCGAGCGTTGTGCCTCCACCAGCAATCGCAACTTCGAAGGCCGGCAGGGCCGCGGAGGACGCACCCACCTGGTGAGCCCCATGATGGCCGCCGCCGCCGCTGTTTCCGGCCACTTCACGGATGTCCGCAAATGGCACTTCAACCCGGTTCCCATTCCTTCCCATGCAGTGGAGTCGCTCCCATGAAGCCATTTCGCAAACACAAGGCTAAAGTCGTACACCTCGACCGCGATAACGTCGACACCGATCAGATCATCCCCAAGCAATTTCTCAAGCGGATCGAACGCACCGGCTATGGCCCATTCCTTTTCTTCGATTGGCGGCGTATTCAAGAGGGTCCGGACGCCGGCTCGCCGCATCCCGATTTCGTTCTTAATCACCCGCGCAACCAGGGCGCGGAGATTCTGATCGCGGGCAAAAACTTCGGCTGCGGATCCTCCCGCGAACATGCCGCCTGGGCGCTTTCCGACTACGGATTCCGCTGTGTCATTGCGTCTTCCTTCGCCGATATTTTTCACTCCAATGCGGGCAAGAACGGCCTCCTGCTCATCACCTTACCCGAGGAACATGTGCAGACGCTGGCAGCGCGCACAGCGTCCATCGATGGCTACCAGCTCACGGTCTCGCTGGAAGATGAGAGGTTGCACGACGATCATGGTCTCTCGCTTCCCTTCTCCATCGACCCCTTTCGTCGCGAGTGCCTGCTCGAGGGCCTGGACGATATCGGGCTATCGCTGAAACATGGCGAGGCCCTGGAGAAATTTGAACAACGCCACGATAAGGAGTTCTGGTACGCGCCGCGGCCGGCGCCTGCGGTATTGCAAACCAGCACCGTCGCGGCGGAGCAATGAGCATTGCGGGCACACACTTAGGAGCTTTATGACCAGCCAAGACGCTGCATTTGCCGGCCGTAAGACCCGGCTCACGGGCGCGGAGATTCTCTGGGCCACACTCGAAGGGGAAGGGGTGCGCGAGGTTTTCGGCTACCCCGGCGGAGCCATTCTGCCGGCGTACGACGCGTTGCGCAAGTTTCCCATCCGCCACATCCTGGTGCGCCATGAGCAGAGCGCCGTGCACATGGCTGACGGCTATGCACGAGCCTCGGGTCGCGTGGGGGTAGCTATTGCCACCTCCGGCCCCGGCGCCACCAACATGGTGACGGGCATTGCCACCGCCATGCTGGACTCGATTCCGCTGGTCTGCATCACCGGCCAGGTGGGGAGCAAAGTACTCGGCTCGGATGCCTTTCAGGAAGTGGACATCACCGGCATCACGCTCCCCGTGACCAAGCACAACTATGTTGTCACCCGCGCCGAGGATCTGGCGGCGGTGCTGCGCGACGCTTTCCGCGTGGCTCGTACCGGCCGCCCCGGGCCGGTGCTGGTCGACATCACCAAGGATGCGCAGCAGGGGACGGCCGACTTCGATTTCGCGGCCGCGGCCTCTGGCAAAGAGCGCTCTCACCCCATGCTCGATGTTTCCCAAAAAGCTATCGCTGACGCGGTCGAGCTGATCCTCAATGCAAAGCGGCCGGTGATCCTTGCCGGGCACGGCATCATCCAATCGAGCGCCATGCGCCAGGTGCGCGCGCTAGCGGAGCGGGCCCAGATTCCCGTTGCCTGCACACTGCTCGGCCTGGGAAGCTTTCCTGCCTCCCATGAACTGAACCTGGGCATGATGGGCATGCATGGTGAGTCGTGGGTCAACCATTCCATCCAGGAGTCCGACCTGCTGATCGCCTGCGGGATGCGCTTTGACGATCGGGTCACAGGCACGCTGGCCACCTATGCGCCGAAGGCCAAGAAGATTCATATCGACATCGATCCCTCGGAGATCAACAAGAACGTCGCGGTGCAGGTCTCGTTGATTGGCGACCTGGCGACGGTGCTGGATCAGATTTTGCCCCGGCTCCGTCCGCGCGACGGCGCCGCGTGGCTGCACACCATCGACCGGATGAAGGGTGATGCGGCCGTCCTCGACATCAAAAACCTGCCCGACAATGGCCATCTCTACGCCGCACACGTGATCCACGATCTGTGGTGTGCAACCTCGGGTGATGCCTTGATTGCGACGGATGTGGGCCAGCACCAGATGTGGGAGGCGCANNAGGCGCAGTATTACAAGCACGAGGAGCCGCGCTCTCTGATCACTTCCGGTGGGCTGGGCACCATGGGCTTTGCCCTGCCGGCGGCCATCGGCGCCAAAGTCGCCTGCCCGGGCAAAGAAGTGTGGGCCATCGCCGGTGACGGCGGGTTTCAGATGACGAGTCCGGAGCTGGCAACCATCGCCCAGGAACAACTCGATATTAATATCGCCATCATCAACAATGGTTACCTGGGGATGATTCGCCAGTGGCAGGAGACGTTTTACGAGAAGAACTACCAATCGTCACCGATCCTCTCACCGGATTTCGTCAAGCTGGCCGAGGCCTTCGGCATCCGTGCCGCGGCGGTGCGGACGCGTGCGGACGTGATGAGCACGGTGGATGCTGCGCGCAAGCATAAGGGACCATTCCTGATCAATTTCCTGGTCGAGCAGGAAGACACCGTCTACCCGATGATTGTGCCCGGAGCCGCCCTGCACGAGATGATCCGGCGGCCATCGGGAAACCCGTTGCTGGAAACAGCGTCGGATGCCTAGCACCGTAGAACTTCACCGGGCCCGCGGAGAAAGGGTTGCATGCAACACACATTCGTCGCCTACGTGGAAGACAAGCCTGGCGTGCTCACCCGCGTGGCGTCGTTATTCCGCCGGTTGAACATCAATATCGCCTCGGTCACGGTCGGCGGTTCGGAGCGCCCGGGCATCTCGCGCATGACCCTGGTCGCCGATGCACCTCCTGCTGCCGGTCACCGCATCATGGCCTCGCTTTACAAGCTGGAGAACGTGGTCCAGGTCGATGACGTGGGCCGTTTCTCTTCGGTGAGCCGCGAACTGGCATTGATCAAGGTCGCCACCACACCCAAGACGCGTTCACGTATCTTTGAACTGGTGGGGGTCTTCCGCGCTCGCGTGGTGGATCTTGCGCCCGGATCGCTCATGATCGAAATTACCGGTAGCGAGAGCAAGATCGAGGGCCTGCTCCAGGTGCTGGGTGAAAATGAAGATCGGGTGCTTGAAATTTCACGCACCGGCCGCATGGTGATGCGCCGCGGCCACCACACCAGCCGTGTGCTCGAAGCACTCGGCGACGTCGAATCACAGAAACGCGCCGGGCAAACCGGTGAACCGCTGCCCCAACCAGACACTGCCTATGCGCTGCAAGAAGAAGAGACTGACGGCGGCGATAGCGAACTTCCCCAGCAAAAAACGTAACTACGTCTGTACACAAAGGAAAGCTTAATGACCAAGACCTATCACGACCAGGACGCCGATCTCTCGCTGATTCAAGGCAAGAAAGTAGCCATCGTTGGCTACGGATCCCAAGGCCATGCCCACTCGCTGAATCTCAAAGACTCAGGCGTCGATGTACGCGTCGGCTTGCCGGCGGCCAGCAGGTCCATTCGGAAGGCCAAGGCCGCCGGCCTGGAAGTGCTCTCCGTAGCCGATGCCGCAAAGTGGGCCGACGTCATCATGATCCTCGCCCCCGATACCTCCCAGGCCGCCATTTATAACCAGCATATCGCTCCTCACATGGGCAAGGGGAAGACGCTGATGTTCGCCCACGGCTTCAACATTCGCTATGGCACCATCAAGCCCGCGACGGAGATTGATGTCAGCATGGTTGCGCCCAAGGCCCCTGGCCACCGCGTCCGCGAGGTCTTTATTGAAGGCGGCGGGGTTCCTGCCCTGATCGCAGTACACCAGGACGCCTCCGGTCACGCGCACGCACTGGCGCTCTCTTATGCCAAGGCAATCGGCAGCGCGCGCGCCGGCGTGCTCGAGACCACGTTCACCGAAGAAACAGAAACCGACCTCTTCGGCGAGCAGGCTGTGTTGTGCGGCGGGGTCAGCGCGCTGGTGAAGGCTGGCTTTGAAACCCTGGTGGACGCGGGTTATCAGCCTGAGGTGGCCTATTTCGAGTGTCTCCACGAATTGAAGCTCATTGTGGACCTCATGTACCGCGGAGGCCTCGCCTACATGCGCTACTCCATCTCCGACACCGCCGAGTATGGCGACTACACGGCTGGACCTCGCATCATCACCGACGCGACACGCGCGGCAATGAAGAAGCTTCTGACGGAGATTCAGGATGGCACCTTTGCAACCAACTGGATCCGGGAAAATGAAACCGGCCGCAAGCAGTTCGACCAGATGCGCAGCAAGGAAGCCGCGCACTCCATCGAGGAGGTAGGCAGCAAACTGCGGGCGGCTATGCCCTTCCTGGATCCGGTCACGGTCACGGTAGATAGCCCCGGTGCCGCACCGCGCCTGGCAGAGCCAGTCGGCGCCTGACTGCAGACGGCGGGTGTTCTCGCGAGCGGAGCACCCGCCAGCCGCGTATCGCCCACCAACTCCGTCAGCTCATGAGGTGAGCTACGCCGATGTATATTCACATGTTCGCGTTTCGCTGGAAGCCAGGCGTTTCGGAAGAGCAGAAATTGCACGTAAGAGTGGAGATCCGCAACCTTCAAGGGCAGATCCCCGGCCTGCTCGAGACATGGGTTGGCGTGAATATATCGCCGCGGTCCCTGGGATATGAGCTGGGAGGGGTGATGAAGTTCGCCGATAAAGCCGCCCTCATGGCCTATCCGACGCAACCGGCCCATCTGAAACTCATCAGTTGGTTGATGCCGCTGATCGAGCCGGTCGAGGTCGGCTTCACGCCCCAGGAGTAGGTGTGGTAAAGGTGAGAACCGCAGCTCCACTACGCTACCCCGGATTTCCTGNNGAACTTCATGCGGCTTTCCTTACTGAAAGCCGTACACGCGGCCATTGCTAGTGCAGCGCAGCAGGAAATCCGGGTACGCTCCGGTCGGGATGACAAAGGTTAAAGCGGTTTTTTAGTCATCCTCTCGCGATGACGAACGCCAGGTCCTGAACCAAGGTACGATTTGTCATCCCGACCGAAGCGTAGCGCAGTGGAGGGACCTGCGGTTGCTCCGTTTGCGGTATCGTTTTGTCTTACCCTTTGGCCACGCTCATCGGCTTTTCACGCATCCCTTCTGCTCTTTCCGGAGTCTATTTCTGCATGCACGTGTCGCTGGCTGTACGGTTTTCTACTTTCACTCTGCTCTCGATCGTTCCGTTTGCTGCGATGACCGGGCAAACCCACGGAGAACAGACCGGCAGTCCGTGCCCTGCGCATCCGAACACGCTGCGCGCCATGCACGGCTGTTACCGGCCGCTGCTCGTCTTTGCCCCCGCTCTAGACAACCCCCAACTGGTCGAGCAGTTCAATCAACTCAAGGCCCACGCAGTAGATATGAAAAGCCGCGGCCTGCTGTATGTTCCCATCGTCCCCGAGGGGCATAACCAGCCCATTCCGGGCTCCAGGATCCCCACAGCCAGCCTTAGCGAAGATGAGCTGGCGGCTACGCGCCACCGCTTCAAGGTCGAGCCGGATGAGTTCCTGGTGATCCTTATCGGCAAGGATGGACGGGAAAAGCTGAACAGCCGAACTCCGGTGTCGATGGACCAGCTCAAGCCGCTGATCGACTCCATGCCCATGCGCAAGGGCGAGATGAAGCAAGATTTGCAAGGCGAGGAATAGGCCCAGCGGACGTCCCCTAGACCCTCACCCGAGCCTCAACCACCGCAAGCAACGCACCGCTTTTCCTTCCAGGCCCCGATAATTTCCTCTAGACCATCCCATCATGCCATCTGAGGGGATTCAGGGGCAGAACCCCAACGCATCGGCTAACATCAAGGGAACACCGCGAGGTGCCATGACGACCCCAGCCACGACCCCTGCACTCACAACGGTTCCGCCGCCGTATCGTGCCCCTCACGACCCGGCGCGGATTCCTGAAATCGTGACCGCACTTAAGAAAGTAAGCCCACTCCACGGCCTGGAAGAGGCGGAATACGAGTGGCTTGCCATCCACGGCACAGAACTATTTGCCGAATCGGGCGCCGTCGTCTTCCGCGAAGGCGATCCTGCCACCAAGATGACCATCTTGCTCATGGGAGAAATTTACGTCCGCCGGGAGCATGGAGGACCTGCCGCTCTCTTTATTGGCCGCTCCGGCCTGATTACAGGCCTACTGCCCTTCTCCCGCATGAAAGCCTATGGCGGGCTTGGTTACACTTCTGCCGCAACCTGGGGACTGGAGTTCGACCGATCCCTCTTTCCGGAGATGCTCGAAGCCATTCCCTCGCTTACGGGCCGGGTGGTTGGCATTCTTCTGGATCGGGTTCGCGAAATCACCAGGATGGAGCAGCAGTCAGAAAAGCTGAATGCGCTGGGCAAACTCGCAGGCAATCTGGCCCATGAACTCAACAATCCTGCGTCGGCAGCGCAACGCTCGGCTGCCGGCATTCTGGACGAATTGCGCGTCTATGGACACGAACGCTTCAATCTTGGACAGCTCTGCCTGAACGCCGAGAAAACGGAAAAGGTCCAGGTCTGGGAAGACCAGGTTCGCGCCGAGGCCATGAGGCTGGGCAAGCCCCCGGAAACGGAGCAGACCCTTCGCGAAGAGCATATTGTCGGCTGGCTTCACAGCCATGACATCCAGGAATCATGGCACATCGCCCCAGAGCTGGCCGAGTTTGGCGTAATGCCCGCGCAATTGGAGTCACTCACCGAATATCTGGACGCGGGCGCCATCGCCGTAGTGCTCTCCCAATTTACTTCTTCCCTGCGCATGGAAAGGATCGCCGAGGCCATGATCGACTCCACGGCGCGCATCTTCGATTTGATCCGTGCGATCAAGGATTATTCCTACATGGACCAGATGCCTATTCAGGAGGTCGACATCCCTCAGGGCCTGGAAAATACGTTGGCGATGCTTGCTTCCCGGCTCCGCCACGTCGAAGTCGTGCGCGACTACGAACCCAACCTGCCTTCCGTCAGCGCCTACGGCCGCGAACTCAACCAGGTCTGGACCGCGTTGATCGAGAACGCTTTGGATGCAGTTCAGGATCGCGGTGAGATCAAGCTGCTGGTTCGAACCGCAGGCGATATGTTGCTGGTTGAGTTTTGGGACAATGGTCCGGGTATTCCACCCGAGCTGCAGGCACGCATCTTCGAACCCTTTTTCACTACCAAGGCTCCGGGGAGCGGGCTGGGCCTCGGTCTGGACGTGGTCAGCCGGATCGTTCGCATGCACCGGGGTTACGTGACGGTTCAATCGAAGCCCGGCAGTACCTGCTTCCAGGTACGGCTTCCGCTTCAGCAGGTGCAGGCCTACTAGAGCATTTTCACTTCTACTCTGTACAGGCAAGTGTAGAGAAGTGCGGCTTTTCTTGGGGAAAAGCCGCGCCGGGATTGGTCGCTCTGTATACACCAGAAGTGAAAATGCTCTAAAGGGTCTTACCCCCGGGCTACTGCGGTGAAGAGAGAGCCCCCACGCGCACGATTCCGCACTTCACATTGTTGCCTGCGGTGTTCTTCACCTCGCTGTTTTGTCCGTTTTGTTTGAACTGAACCGTGGAGCCCACCACGAACTGCGTCGGCTTCAAGGAGCTGCCCAGTTTCGAGCGGCAGACGTATTCGTTGGACGTGGTATCGATGATGAGGTCGTATTGCTGGTGCTTCTGCTTTTTGGTTGTGCTGCCCACGGTTTGCAAATCTTTGAGTGTCGCCGTTTGGACCAGGGCCGCGGCCACGGCGGATGTGGACATCAGCGCGCCGGCCAACAAGACAACCAGTCCCGATCTGGTGAGTAACGTCATCGCTTTCCCTCCTGCTTTTTTAGACTCGAAAATTGATGATCATGCTCCCACAAGCTTGGCGCCGAAAGCCAGCAGCAATGAGCCCAGGATGATGCGATAGATAGCGAAAATGACGAAACCATGGCGCCGCACCCACAGCAGGAACCATTCCACCACGCCCAGGGCAACGACAAAGGAAACCACAAAGCCGATCGCCAGCACGACCCAGCCATGCGCGGTCATCACCAGGGGCGCCATGGCCTCCCCGCCAGGAACATTCTTTGGGTGGACGGTGCGGAAAAATTCATAGCCGGTGGCCGCGATCATGACCGGAATGGATAACAAAAAGCTGAACTCAAGGGCAGCCGTCCGCGTCATGCCCACTGCCTGGCCTGCCGCAATCGTAGACATGGATCGCGAGACGCCGGGAAAAACCGCCGACGTCACCTCCCATAGGCCGATCCAGACCGCCTGGAAGAGCGACATCTGCTCCACATCTTTGGTCTTAAGATCGCGACGCACGCTCAGCGCATCCACCACCCACATCACGACGCCGCCGATCAGGAGTGCCAGCGCCATCAAGCGCAGGCTTTCCAGATGCTTACCGATCACCTTGATCAGCAGCAATGAAGGCGCAGCGGTGCAGACAAATGCCACCATGGTCAGTGTAAGAGGGTGGGTAAGTATCGTACGGTCACCATTTTCCCCCTGGGGAAAGGTGCGCAGGAACTCCAGGATTCGCCCCGTGAACAGCAACACCAGGGCCACAATCGCACCCAATTGGATTACCACCGTGTACATCTTCCAATAGGGGTTGGCCAGGTCGACGTGGAGCATTGCTTCAACCAGCCTCAGGTGCGCCGTGGAACTGACGGGCAGGAACTCAGTCAGTCCTTCGACGATCCCGAGCAGGACCGACAGGATGTAATCGTTCAAAGGCCCTCCGGCGGCCGCAACTTAGAGACTACTGGCGATCAGTGCCGTAGATAGGAATTGATTCCTGCAACTGGTATACCAGACCGGCGGCACGCGCGGCATAATCCGACTGGGGATATTTGGTGGCAATGGTACCTGCAATGGTTACGGCTCTCGCCTTGGCCTCGCCAGCCTTTTTGTCGTCTCCATTCGAGGTGTACATGTCATTCAGAGCGCCCTGGCGATAAACGGCGTCGTAAAGTGCCTCCGGTGCCCGAGGCGATTCCGGGTGCTCCTGCGCGTATTTCTCATACATCTCAGCTTCCTTCTCCGGGCATTTGGTGGAGCCCTGCCAATCGCCACAGATCTTGTTATCCAGCATGTCCCAGTCCGCGAGATCGGACCATCTGGAGTGGGGATAGTTTTTCTTAAGCTTGCGAAACTCCTCATCGTCGATCTGCTCGCGCATATAGGCGTCTTTTTCGTGCGCTGAGGGCAGGGAGAAAACGTCGGCCTTCTGCAGTTGCCAGCGTATATCGGCTGAGCGCCAAGCGGCCTCGGGCGCCAGCGGCGACTGCGGGAAAAAATCGGCCATGCGCTGATAGAGCAGCCGCGCTGCCCGCGCGGTGTCCTGGGAAGCGTGCGGCCGGTTGGCCTCGATCTCCTCGCTTGCGGCCATGCCAAAGAGGATCATGTCTCCCTTGGGCGTCTCCGTACTGACCACCCAGGGAGCCTGCATCCAGCCGGAAACCGGTACAGCTTTCGCCTCGTTGCCAAATACCGGCGCATCCTGCGATTGGGAGATTTCCTCATCCGTGTTGGCGAAGACGCGCACCCAGGGACCATTGCGCTCCATGATGACCATCTCCCGCCCCGGCGTGATCTCAGCCAGGCGAGAAGAAGTGGTGTCCGGCGACACGTAGAGGTTGGTATTGCGAATAACGGTCGCCTTGGGACCGTTGCCGGGAACTGGGGGTTTCGGCGCCGCCGTCGCTTGGACGGCGAATGCCAGGAGGACAGAAAAGGCAATATATCCAGTGCGCATAAGTACTTAGACCGGCAAAGTCTAGGATACGCTAACCCCTTCTGCCGACTTTGTGGCAACACCACACGGATGAAGAATCCTGGCGCTGACCCCATGGGTGGAGAAAAGAAACCGCAGCTCAAAGCTCTTCTTCAAGTACGCTGCGAAGCACGGCCGGCTCGACATTCCCGCCACTCATGATCGCCACCGTCTGCCCGGCATGCGGCAACTGCTCCCGATGAAAGAGCGCCGCGGCCACGGCAACCGCGCCGCTCGGCTCCGGAACCAAGCGCGTGGCGAAGATCAGCCGGCGCATGGCTTCGCGAATCTCGGCTTCGGTCACGGTCACGATGTCGTCGACATACGCTTGCATGTGAGCAAAATTCAGCGCGCCTACGCTCTGGGTTCTCAGTCCATCCGCCGCGGTACGGCTGGTCTGCTCGCCCGTGAAAGACACCATGCTGCCCGCCTTCAGGCTCGCCGCCGCATCCGATGCCAACTCCGGCTCGACCCCGATCACCCGCACCCCAGGCCGGGTCAGCTTCACCGCCGCTGCAACGCCACTCAGCAAGCCGCCGCCGCCAACCGGTGCCAGGACCAGATCGACATCCAGCTTGTCGGCAACAATCTCCAGCCCGCAGCTACCCTGCCCGGCAATAATGTCGCGATCGTCGTAAGGGGGGATGATGACATAACCGAAATCGGCGGCAAGCTGCTTTGCCTTGGCCTCACGCTCCGCGCTGGCCGGGCCGACGGTGACGATCTCCGCTCCCAGCGCCAGGGTCGCTTTTCTTTTTACCTGCGGCGCATTCGACGGCATTACGATCACGGCTTTCGCGCCCACAGCGCGAGCCGCGTAAGCCACTCCTTGCGCATGGTTCCCGCTGGAATAGGTGATGACGCCGCGGGCCCGCTCACTGGCAGACAATTGCGCGACTTTGTTGTAGGCCCCACGTAGCTTAAAGCTACCGATTGGCTGTAGCCCCTCAGCCTTGACCCAAAGCGCAGCAGGCTCGCCGGGCATTTCCAAACGGACGAGCGGCGTGTGCACCGCGACACCGCAAAGCCGCTCCCGGGCCGCGCGCAACTCCGCCAGCGTGACCAAGCCTGTCATGCTCACGGGCAGTCAGATCTCCAGAATAATGGGCATAATCATCGGCCGGCGCGATGTGTTTTTCTGGATATAGCGCTTGAGATCGAGGCGGATTTTCTCTTTCATCACGCCGTAGTCGGCCTTCTCTTCCGCCGACGATTGCTCGAGCGTGCGGTTGACCATCTCCCGCGCCTGATCGCTGAGCGCGATCTCACCCGCCACAAAGCCGCGGGTCACCACTTCCGGCGCGCGCTCGACCTTGCCCGTGCGCTTGTTGATGGTGATGATAGCCAGCACGATGCCATCCTCGCTCAGATGCTTGCGATCCCGGATCACCAGGTCTTCGACCACATCCGTGGTGGAACCGGCGTCGATGCACACCCGGCCCGCCGTGACCTTGCCTGCCTTGGTGGCGCTATCTGCGTCCACCTCGAGAATGTCGCCATCTTCGAGCAGCAGCGCCTGTTGCACTACCCCGATGCTCTTTGCCAGTTGCACGTGCTTCTGCAGGTGACGATAGTCCCCATGGATCGGGACAAAGAACTTCGGCCGCAGCAGGTTGATCAACAGCCGCATCTCTTCCTGGCTGCCGTGCCCGCTTACGTGGATCAGCCCGGACTCGCCATCGTCGTAAATCACGTTAGCCTCACGACGGCAGAGGTGATCGATCACGCGGTAAATGCTCTTCTCATTGCCGGGAATGACGCGCGAACTCAGCACCACCGTATCGCCGCGGTCAATGTGCGCATGCTTATGGTTGTCGACCGCCGCCCGGGAAAGGGCAGACATGGGCTCCCCCTGCGTGCCGCTGATCAGCACCAACACTTCAGAGGCCGCATGATCGCGGATCTGCCCGGGATGAATCAGTAAACCATTCGGCACAGTAAGGTAGCCCAGGTCCTGCGCAATCTCTGAGGATTCCACCATCGACCGCCCCACGACGGCGACTTTGCGGTGATGCGCCTGGGCCAGTTCCAGGGCGATCCGGACGCGGTAAATCGAAGACGAAAAGCAACTGAAAAACAGCTTCTGTTTGGTGCGCGAGAAGATCTCGTCCAGCCGCGGCCGCACCGCCCATTCGCTGGGGGTGTATCCGGCCCGGTCTACGTTGGTCGAGTCCTGCAGCAGAAGCAGCACGCCGCGCTTGCCGTACTCGGCGAAGCCATGCAGATCGAATGCCTTGCCGTCCGGGGGCGAGAGGTCGATCTTGAAGTCGCCGGTGTGCACAACGACGCCGACTGGCGTCTCGATCGCCAGCGCGACACAGTCCACCAAGCTGTGCGTCACGCGAATAGGCTCGATCGTGAACGCGCCCAGGTGAAACTTCTGCCGCGGCGTGATCTCGATCAGCTCGCTTGCATCCAGCAGCTTGTGCTCTTCCAGCTTGCCTTCCACGAAGGCCAGGGTGAACTCAGTGCCGTAGACCGGCACATTCAATTCACTCAAAATCCAGGGCAGGCCGCCGATATGATCCTCGTGGCCATGGGTCAGGATGATGGCGCGGACATGCTGGCGGTTTTCGACCAGGTAGGAGATGTCGGGGACAACAATGTCGACTCCCAACAACTCGGTCTCGGGAAACATGAGGCCGGCGTCGATGACGATGATGTCGTCCTGCCAGCGAAGTGCCAGGCAGTTCATTCCGAATTCGCCCAACCCGCCGAGGGGGATGACTTGTAACTTGCCTGAGGACATCAAATTCCAATGCTACCACGTAGATAGGGGGCAACTGGAGCATCACTCCTATAGCCCTGTCCCCACCAACGGCGGTTCAGGTGCAGCCTTTCTTGACCGAAAAGCTGCGTAAACATTCGTTCTCCGGTACACACCGATAGGAGCGATGCTCTAGCGCAGCAAATCCTCGAGTGTCGAGCTCAGATCCGTCTTCTCATCGCGATACTTAACGATGACTGGCGTGTAGAGGCTCAGGCCCCACGCCGCCGCATCACCCTCAATGGCCACTCCACGCTTCAACTCTCTTGCCCCCGGCACCACTACCGCCCCTTCCGGGATCACCAAGGGCTGGTTCCCGGTAGCCCTGAGGACTTCGCCGCGCACAATGTCGTATACCGGCGTCCCCCGGGTCAGTATCGTTCCCGCAGCCAACACCGCGCGCCGGCGCACCAGTGTGCCTTCGTAGACTCCTGTGTTGCCGCCGATCAGCACGTCATCTTCAATGATCACCGGCGTGGCGTTGACCGGCTCGAGCACGCCACCGATTTGCGCGCCGGCGCTCAGATGAACCCGCTTCCCAATCTGGGCACAGCTGCCGACCAGCGCGTGGGAGTCCACCATCGTGCCTTCGTCCACGTAGGCGCCGGCATTTACATACATCGGCGGCATGCACACCACGCCGCGAGCGAGGAAGGCGCCCTCGCGAATGGCGGAGCCGCCCGGTACTACCCGCACTCCCTCCTCCAGCCCAAATCGCCGTGCCGGGTAAGTGCTCTTGTCCACGAACGAGAACTCGCCGCCGCCCATTTGTACCAGCGTGCCCAGCCGGAAGCCCAGCAGAATGCCCTGCTTGACCCAGGTGTTGACGCGCCATCCCAGGGGGCTTTCAGCATCCGGCTCGGCGGCCCGTACCCGGCCCCCGCTCAGCGCAGCGCGCAACTCGAGGAAGGCGTCCATCGCTCCCCGGTCACCGGCAACGTCAACGCCCGCGGCAAAAAACTGTTCTATCGTCGCCCGCAGCGCGGTCGGCTCAATTGTCATGATGATCCGTATTCAGTACCTTTGCGCACATCCCCCGGCAGAGCCGGACGGGTGCCCCACGTTCGCCCCAGCGTACGTGGGAAGATAATGATTTTTTTTCCATTGCTTTCCCTGGACGACTCAGCCGCACTACGCCTCTAAGCAACGATCCCGATTCCTCCCCGGCCCTCCGCGTCGCAATGGCACAAACAATGGTGGGGCTTCCCCCGGATTTCCTGTCGAGGTTGGTGACGTTGTCGAACTCCATGCGGCTTTCCTTAAAGAAAGCCGCACACGCAGTCCTGTCTGGCACTGCGTGACAGGAAATCCGGGTACGCTGTGGCGAACGTGGGGCACCCCTCCGGTTCGACCGCTCCGTCCACCTTAGCTCTACCAGTTTCTTCACTGCTTCACCAGCAGACCTAATTCACCAGCCAGGGTGGCCAGCTTCTGCCGGGTCGCCGAAGTTACCGGAACCATGGGCAAGCGGTAATTTTCTTCGAGGCGCCCCATCATCGCCATCACGCACTTGACCGGCCCCGGGCTCGATTCCCAGAAGTTCGCCGCGATCAGCGGAAAGTACCGGCGATTGAGAGCACGAGCGGTCGTCCAGTCGCCATCAATCGCTGCGGCTATCATGCGCGCCATCTCTCCCGGAATTTCATTCGACGCCACCGACACCAACCCCGCTCCGCCCAGAGCGATCACGGGCAGCGCCATCAGGTCGTCGCCGGCCAGAACCGTAAAGCTCTCGGGCAGCATATAAATCAGCTCGGCAATCTGCTGCAGGTTGCCGCTCGATTCCTTCACCCCTTGAATATTGGGCGCATCTTTGGCCAGCCGGAGAATCGTTGCCGGCTCCAGGTTGGCGCCGGTGCGGCTGGGAATGTTGTAGAGCACCACCGGGCACGGGACCGCCTCCGCAATCGCGCGGAAGTGGCGATATTGTCCCTCCTGGCCCGGCTTGTTGTAGAAGGGGTTCGCCGTCAGCAGGCCACTGACCCCCGGCACGGACGCGGCCTCGCGTGCTCGGGCGACCGCCTCGAGGGTCGCATTGTGGGTGCATCCGGCAAGAACTGGTACGCGCCCCGCGGCGGCTCCGGCCACGATGCCGATCACTCGCAGCCATTCCTCATGATTCAGGGTGGGCGTTTCGCCGGTGGTTCCGCAAGCTACCAGAAAACGAATGCCGCGATCAATCTGCCACTCCACCAGCTTCCCGAGGGTCTCCTCGTCCAGGCTGCCATCGCCGCGAAACGGAGTCACCAGTGCTGTACCGCAGCCGCTGAGGGTCATAACAAATGGAGTCTACTAGGAAATAATTCGCAGCGTATCGCGAGTCCATCGCAAATCACAGCTGCCTAGAGTAACCGGGGATAGATCTCCTTGAAGTCGTAGCAGCCTGTCTTGCCGCAGAGCCACTCGGCCGCGCGCACCGCGCCCTCGGCGAAACTGCGGCGAGAGAGTGCTTCGTGCCGGATCTGAATCACATCGTCTCCCGACTTGGCGGTGATGGTGTGCGTGCCTACAGCCTCACCCTCGCGATGCGAAACAATCTCAACCTGCAACCCAGGATCGGCCTCCAGGAGAGCCTGCTTGATGGCTAACGCCGTTCCTGAGGGTGCGTCCTTTTTCCCTTCATGGTGGGTTTCACTGATGCTGATCTCATATCCATGCACCAGCGGCACCAGCTCCCGGGCCAGCCGGTACATGGCCTGGATACCAACGGAGAAATTTGCACCGTATAGCAGGGCGGCATTCCGCCGTTCGCAAATCGCGCGCATTTCATTGAGCTTGTCATACCATCCCGTCGTACCCACAACCACGCGCGCGCCATTCGCAAAGCAAGCGCGCATGTTGGAAATGGCGGCCTGCGGCGTGGTGAAATCGATCACGGCATCGAACTGGGCCAACATCGGCCCGGTGAGGGCCGAAGCGTTGGTATTTTCTTCTTCGCCGATCACCCGGACGCTATGTCCGTGCTGATTGGCAACATCGGCCACTACTCGCCCCGTCTTGCCGCGTCCGAGCACTAAAAAGATCATGGTTACCGATGCACGCTTTCTGTCTAGGTTTTCCCTGCCCCATGCCCAATCTGGACCGCGGCTTCGCTTCTTGCCGATACATCGAAGACCTCCGGGTCCGGATCGACAAAAAAGGCAGCGTGCAGGGAGCGCACCGCCTCATCTACATCATCCTCGTCAATCATGAAACTCATGTTGATTTCTGAAGCGCCTTGCGAAATCATGCGCACGTTGATGTGACGGACCGCATGAAAGACCTGGGCCGCGATGCCGTTCTGGCCGCGTATATTGCCTCCCACCATGCAAATGAGCGCCTTACGCCCCTCGTAGGTCACATCCGCCAGCTTGCTCAGATCGGCGGCCAGCGCCGGCAGCTGCTCATTCGAATCGACGGTAAGCGAAACGCTCACTTCCGAAGTTGACACCATATCCACGGCACACTTGTGCTTATCGAAGACATCAAAGACGGCGCGCAGATACCCATGCGACATCAGCATACGGCTGGCTACCATGTCGATGATCGTCAGGCGCCGCTTGGCCGCAATCGACTTGAAGGGGCTCCGGCAATGGGTCGCCAGCGCCGTGATCCGGGTGCCTTCGTTGTCTGCATTGCGGGAGTTCAACACCAGCACCGGAATGTTCTTCTGCACTGCCGGCAGAATGGTCGCCGGATGCAGCACCTTGGCTCCGAAATAAGCCAGCTCCGCCGCCTCTTCGAAGCTGATGGTTTTAACCCGCAGGGCATCGGGACAGACCCTGGGGTCGGCCGTCATGATGCCGTTAACATCGGTCCAGATCTCGATGGCTTCGGCCTCCAACCCACCGCCGATCAGCGCCGCCGTGAAGTCCGATCCGCCACGGCCCAGAGTGGTGGTGGCGCCTTCGACCGTGGAACCGATAAAGCCCCCCATGAGCGGTACATGGCCCGCTTCGATCAGCGGCCGCAAATACTGACCGCAGCGGGCCTCAATCAACGCATCGTTGGGCACCGCTTTACCATGTTGACCGTCGGTCACGATGCAGTTCCGCGCATCCACGTGCACCGCCGGGATGCCTTGATCGCAGAATGCCTCGGCCACCAGGCGGCTGGAGAGGCGCTCGCCAAAACTGACCACCATGTCATTAGTCCTGGGCGTCAGCTCGCCAACCGCGGAAAGCCCGCGCAGAATCTCGTCCAGCGACTCAAATTCCTGCTGGATCCAATTTTGAATCTCCCCCTTGCGGTGAACCGGGAGCAGGATTTCCGAAGTGTCGCAGTGCCGGTGGCGTAGCCGCGAGCTTATGGCCAGAGCTCCGCTTCGATCCCCACGTCCGGCGGCTTTGGCTGCGGTCAGAAGCTGATCGGTGACCTTGGACATCGCACTGACCACGACCACCGGCCGCTGGCCCCGAGCCAGACGGCCCTGGACAATTCTGGCGGTCCGGAGGATGGCCGGAGAATCTTCGACCGAGGTACCGCCAAACTTCATGACTACCGGCTTCATGCGGAAACAGCCACGCGATCGCGATCGCCGCCCGGCACTCCAGGTACGCCGGCGGGGGGAAGGAGCTTGCCTGCCGCGGCCAGGAACTCGCCATTCAACAGCGCAGCGCCCGCTCCACCCCGGATCGTATTGTGCGAGAGCACGGTGAACTTCCAGTCCAGCAGCCCGCAAGGCCGCAAGCGGCCCACAGTCGCTGCCATGCCCTTGCCGCGCATGCGGTCCAGCCGCGGCTGCGGCCGGTCGTCGGCAGCGCTAAACTCTACCGGCTGGAGGGGCGCCATGGGCAGCGCGTACCCCGCCAGCGGCGCAAATTCACTCCAGGCGGCTAGGATCTCTCCTCGCGTCGCCTTGGCGGTCAGCTTTATGCTTACGCTCTCGGTGTGGCCGTCTTCCACCGCCACCCGGTTGCAGTGCGCACTCACTCTGGCGTTCAGGGCTTCCACTTTGGTCCCGGCCAGCTTGCCCAGCAGTTTCAGCGTCTCGGCTTCAAGTTTTTCTTCTTCGCCACGAATGTAAGGAACCACGTTGCCCAGGATGTCGAGCGAGGCGACCCCCGGATAGCCGGCGCCACTGACAGCCTGCATGGTGCTCACAAAGACGCTTTCCAGGCCAAAACGATCGGCCAGCGGCTTGAGCGCCAGGACCAGCCCGATCGCGCTGCAGTTGGGATTAGTCACGATGTAGCCGCCAGATTGTTTACGCCAGCTCTGCGTCTCGATCAGGTTCAAGTGTTCCGGGTTGACTTCGGGGATTACCAGCGGAACATCGGCCTGCATGCGAAACGCGCTGGAATTAGAGATCACCGCGCAACCGGCGGCGGCAAACTTCGGCTCCAGCTCGTGCGCAATGTCGGTGTCGAGCGCGGCGAAGATCACAACCGGCGCGTCCTCAGGAGCCGCCGGCGAGACCGTCATCGCGGCAATCCGGCTGGGCAGCGGAGTCTCCAGCTTCCAGCGCACCGCCTCACCGTAACTTCTGCCACTGGACTTGTCACTGGCGGCGAGCCACACAATTTCAAACCATGGGTGCCCCTCGAGCAACTGGATGAAGCGCTGACCGATGACTCCGGTCGCGCCAAGAATGCCGATCTTATGTCGTGTCTGCATGGACGTATCGCAAGTGAAAATGTTCCGGTTAGATATTCTGGTTAAATTCTAGACCATTCCGCCCGCACGGGGTCATGGCGTGGAAGTTGCAGCCCACGAGAATCTGCGCGGTCAATGCTTGCATCCGGGTCACAGCGCTGCCAAAATGGCACCGGTAAACGCCTTGGTGCCGCTGGTGCCCCCCACGTCGCGCGTCAGCGTCTTTTTCTCGATGTAGACCTTCTCCAGGGCCAACTGCACCCGATCCGCCGTGGCGATCTCGCCCAGATAGCGCAGCATCAGGATGGCTGACTG
>PLZN01000036.1 GCA_003152195.1 Acidobacteriaceae bacterium | reverse complement strand
TTCCTCGCTGGGACGATCACGCCGTGCGCGAGGCACTGCAAGATGCAAAAGGGCCATTGTTTATAGCCAGCTCGGATTCAACCCGTTTAGATGACGTCGCGACCCGCACCTACCATGCCGCTCCTGATGACGTGGCGCGGCTAGGGTTTGCCATCGCCCACCTGCTCGATGAGAGTGCGCCCGAGGTTCCGAATCTGCCTGCCGACCTGCCTGCACTTGCCGCCGAGATCGCGCAGGCACTGAGAAAAGCTCAACGGCCACTCGTGATTTCAGGCCCCAGTTGCAACAGCGAGGCGGTCATCCAGTCTGCAGCGAACGTGGCACGAGCCCTGTGTATGACTGGAGTGCCGGCTGGGCTAAGTTTCACCGCACCGGAGTGCAACAGCTTCGGACTGGCGCTGCTGGGTGGCACTCCTCTCAGCCAAGCGTTTACAGCTGTGCGAGACGGAGCAGTTGACGCGATCGTGATCTTGGAGAACGATCTCTACCGGCGGGCGCCGGCGCAGTCAGTTGACGCTCTATTGAGCGGCATGCCGCCCGTCATAGTCCTCGACCATTTGCTGAATCAAACCGCGGAAAGAGCAACACTCGCACTTCCAGCAGGCACATTCGCAGAGGCGGACGGCACGCTGGTGAGCAGCGAAGGGCGCGCGCAGCGCTTCTATCAGGTCTTTGTACCGGAAGGTGATATTCAGGCAAGCTGGCAGTGGCTGCTCGATGTTTTGGCGGCCGCCGGACGGCGGGAAAGCACCGCATGGAAGCACATCGATGATGTGATCGCCGCCATGGCGACAGAGATCCCTGCGTTAGCTCAAGTCCGACAAGCCGCACCTTCCGCGTCATTCCGCATGGCCGGAGAGAANNTCCATGGAGGGAACTCCCGACCAACCTCCCGGCGCGCTCATTCCCTTCTTCTGGTCGCCAGGCTGGAATTCGATCCAGGCAACCAATTTCTATCAAACGGAGATTGCTGGCCCATTACGCGGAGGCGACCCGGGAGTCCGTTTGATTGAACCCGCACCGCTGGCCCGCAGCAAGTACTTCACCCGAGTCCCGAAGGCGGTCGCGCCCAGTCGTGATGACTGGCTTTTGGTGCCTCTTTATCACGTCTTTGGCTCGGAAGAGTTGAGTCTCTCCTCGCCGGGAATCGCTGAGCTTGCTCCCAAGCCTTACGTGGCCCTCAATCCTAAAGACGCGAAACGTTTTCGTGTCGAAGCAGGTGAGCAAATCAAGATAGAGCTTGAGGGTGCGGCCTACAGGCTTCCCGTCAAGATCAATGCTGAATTGCCTCTTGGCGTTGCGGGTCTGCCGGTTGGCCTGCCTGGCTTGGCAGGAATCAATCTCCCAGTCCGAAGTGTTTTGGAACGGGAGAATAAGCCGTCACACACATCATGACGAGTTTTTATCCCATCGCGATCATCATCGGCGTGCTCATAGTCGCGTTGAGCATTGCCTCAGGGCTGATTTGGCTTGAACGCCGGCTACTCGCCTTGTGGCAGGACCGCTACGGGCCTAACCGCGTCGGACCTTTTGGCCTCCTCCAGGTTGTGGCGGACATGATCAAGATCTTTACCAAGGAGGATTGGATTCCTCCTTTTGCCGACAAGCCGGTTTTTGTGTTTGCCCCCGCGATCATTGTAGTGACCGTGTTGATGACTTTCGCTGTGCTTCCCATTACCCCGAGGATCATCGTGACCAACTTGAACATCGGCCTGCTCTTTTTCCTGGCGATGTCTTCGCTTGGCGTCTACAGCGTGGTGCTCGCGGGCTGGTCTTCGAATAACAAGTACTCCTTGCTGGGCGGGGTGCGTGCCGCAGCTCAGATGCTGAGCTACGAGGTTTTCATGGGTCTCTCGCTCATGGGAGTCGTGGTGCTGACCGGTTCGTTCGATCTTTCCAAGATCGTCGAAGCGCAGCGGAAGATGTGGTTTGTCATTCCCCAATTCGTGGGTTTTGTACTGTTCCTCATCGCGGGTCTTGCGGAGACCCGGCGGTTGCCGTTTGATCTGCCCGAAGCCGAGAGCGAACTCGTTGCCGGCTACCATTCGGAATATTCCGGAATGAAGTTTGGAATGTTCTTCGTAGGCGAGTATCTGGGCGTCACGCTGATCTCAGCCCTGATCGCAGTATTGTTTCTTGGTGGATGGCTGGGTCCGTGTTTACCGCCAATCATTTGGTTTTTCATCAAGATGTTTCTGTTCATTTGTTTTTTTATTCTGCTGCGTGCCTCGTTACCCAGGCCCCGATTTGATCAGCTGATGTCCTGGGGATGGAAGCTGATGCTGCCGTTGGCGCTGGCCAACATATTGGTGACCGGTGCGGTCGTGCTTGCGCATCGCTAGAAGCACTTGCCCGAGGGAGATTGATCAGGAAGGAAGGTTGCCATGCTGAGTCTGCTGAGAACCATCTGGGATGTGCTCCTGCATACGTTTCATCACAGAGTGACGGTGCAGTATCCCGAACAGAAAGCCTACCTGGCTCCGCGTTATCGCGGTCGCATCATTCTCTCTCGTGATCCGGACGGCGGGGAACGCTGCGTGGGCTGCTACCTGTGTGCTGCGGTGTGTCCAGTGGACTGTATCGCGCTGCAGGCCACGGAGGACAAGAATGGCCGGCGTTTCCCGGAATGGTTCCGCATTAATTTCTCGCGCTGTATTTTCTGTGGGTTCTGCGAAGATGCTTGCCCCACCTATGCCATACAACTGACTCCAGATGTGGAAATGAGCGAGTACCACCGGCAGAACATGATCTACGAGAAAGAACATCTATTGATCGATGGTCCCGGCAAATACCCCGGTTACAACTATTGGCGTGTGTGCGGTGTCGCGATCCGCGGGAAGGACAAAGCTGAGGCCGAACACGAGGCGCCGGTTACGGACCTCCACACTTTAATGCCCTAAGAGCGTTTATGGATGCAGTGTTCTATATCGCAGCGGCGGTGGCGATTCTGGCCACGATCATGGTCATTACGCGGTTGAACGCCGTGCACGCGCTGCTTTACCTCATCGTATCGTTACTCTCGGTAGCGGTGGTCTTCTATACGCTGGGCGCCCCCTTCATCGCAGCCCTGGAAGCGATCATCTATGCCGGGGCCATCATGGTCCTTTTCGTTTTTGTGGTCATGATGCTGAATCTGGGCACCAAGACGATGGACACAGAACGAACCTGGCTGAGACCCAGGATGTGGATGGGGCCATGCATCCTGACCGCCATCCTGATTGCCGAAGTCGCATACCTGCTGTTCAAGGCGGGTGCTGCCACCCAGGGTGCGGCGGCGGTTGTGCCCAAGCAGGTAGGCATCGCATTGTTCGGACCTTATGTGATTGGTGTGGAACTCGCTTCCATGCTCTTGCTAGGCGCTCTCGTCGGTGCCTACCACCTGGGCGTGGGCAAGCGAGAACGATTGGAGACTCCAGATGTCATCGATTCCGATGCAACACGGACTGCTTCTGGCAGGAATCCTGTTCGCCCTGGGGCTGGCGGGTCTTCTAGTGCGGCGTAATTTGATTTTCACCCTCATGTCGATTGAGGTGATGCTCAATGCCGCGGGCCTGGCCTTTGTCGTAGCCGGCTCGCGCTGGGCGCAACCGGACGGGCAGGTGATGTTCATTTTCATTCTGGCCACCGCGGCGGCCGAGGTCTCGGTAGGTCTGGCGTTACTGCTGCAGTTGTACCACCAGTACAAGTCCCTGGATGCTGACGCGGCCAGTCAAATGAGAGGGTAACGTGCTCAGATTGTTGTGGCTGATCCCGGCGATCCCGTTTGCCAGCTTCATTGTGCTGGCCCTCGTTGGCTCGCGGATT
>PLZN01000379.1 GCA_003152195.1 Acidobacteriaceae bacterium | reverse complement strand
ACAACACCTACGACGTCGAGTTCTATGGCCCAAACCCGTTGTGTGGCATTTATTATCTGGGTGCATTGCGCGCGGGCGAAGAGATGGCGCGCGCCGTTGACCAAACCGCGTCTGCCGACGAGTATCGCCGGCTGTTTAACCAGGGAAGCGCCTGGATCGATGCCAATCTTTTCAACGGCAGTTTCTATATTCAGAAGATCCGCGGTTTCCCGGCTGACCAGATCGCGCCAAACCTGCGCAGCGATATGGGCGCCGGCGATACGGAGCATCCGGAATACCAGGTGGGCGGGGGCTGCCTCATCGACCAGTTGCTGGGGCAATATCTTGCGCACGTCGCCGGCCTGGGTCCGTTGGTATCGCCAGACCACGTACAGGCGACGTTGAAATCTTTCTTTCGTTATAACTACAAGCACAGCCTTGAAAATCATGACAACGTAGAGCGGACTTACGCACTCAACGATGAAGCTGCCCTGCTGGTCTGCGATTATGGCGAGGCGGAGCGCCCCCACATTCCCTTTCCCTACTACGCAGAATCGTGGACTGGCCACGAGCATTCGACCGCCGCGCTGATGATCTATTCCGGCATGGTTGATGATGGCGTTGCATGCATTCGCAACGTTCGCGCCCGTTATGACGGCGAGAAGCGGAACCCCTGGGATGAGCCCGAATGCGGCCACCATTACGCGCGGGCCCTGGCTTCCTGGTCGAGTGTTGTCGCGCTCAGCGGCTTTCACTATGAAGGGGATCGAGCAATGGTCGTAGCGGTTCCGCGGGTTCTTCAGAAGACCTTCAAGTGCTTCTGGTCCACAGGAACGGGTTGGGGAACCTACTCGTACACGACCACGCCCAGAGATGCTGTCCACTTCACGATCGAGGTTCTGGCAGGTTCTCTTCCCTGCCGCTCATGTACCATCCAGGCTGCGGGATCGACGGCTTCGGTTCACGACGCCGCAAAGAGCTATCCGCATCGTCTGGTGCGGGACGGTAATCGAATGACCCTGAACTTTTCCGATCTGATCGAGCTGCGCGAAGGTGCGCGCTTCGAGATTGAGGTTGCCAGTGGCGCCGCGAGAGATTAGGAGATGAGATGCCTGTGGGATTCACTATCGATCGTCTCGATCACCTCGTGCTCACCGTAGCCGACCTCGACGCGACCATTGCTTTCTATACCTCGGTGCTGGGGATGGAAGTGGTCACGTTCGGCAGTCGAAAGGCGCTCCGGTTTGGAGAGCAGAAGATCAATCTCCACCAGGCGGGAAAAGAGTTTGAACCCAAGGCAGCACACCCTACCCCTGGATCCGGGGATCTGTGCTTTATAACCAAAGCGCCCCTCGAGGATGTGATCTCGTACCTGCAGGCAGCTCACTATGCCGTTGAGCTAGGGCCAGTGGTACGCACCGGCGCCGCCGGTACAATTCGCTCTATCTACCTCCGGGATCCCGATCTCAACCTCATTGAAATTAGCAACTACTTTTGAGAAGTATTGGCCTTACGGTTCCGATTTCGGGGCTGATTCAGGTTACTTCTGAGGGCAACGCTGGTGACGAACGACAGGGCCTACCCACCAGGTAGGTGCTCGGGCAGGGTTTTCTTGGTAATCTGGAGCCAAACTTCTAACCGATAAGAACCGTTGATTTGCGCCAATCCCCCGGGCCTATAATGTTGCCGACTATGACCCGTCTTGGCTCTCGCTCCGAACTGTCGCATACCAGAACCCTCACCGCTAGAGCCTGCCCGCGCGCATTGCGGGGAGCAGGCTTCATGGCAGCAATGTTGCTGCTGCTGGCTGTCGGGGGCTGCAAGAAGTCCGCCCCAGGAAGCTCTGAGTCAGCGCCAGCAGGCGCCGCGGCTGCTCCTGCGCCGGGCCAGGCACCTGCGGGCAGCCTTGCGGACAGGCTGAAGGCAGTCCAAAGCGGACAAGCCGATGGAACGGGCAAGCCCGTGCTTCCGGACTGGAAAGTGGCGCAGCCCGGCGCACCCGCCACGGCGATCCCGTTGGTCAAGGGCCTGGTGGTGGTCACGGCGATCACCGACCCGATGGGCGACTATGAATCGATCAAAAGTATCGAGGACGTGACCCCACAGGTTGTGCAACTGCATTATTCGGCGGATAAACCGACGCCGAAGATGACCGGCCTGCTTGGGGGTGCGGAGAAGGGGGCTGCCGACCCAAAGAACGAGTTTCCCAGTAAGGTCGAAGGTACCAGACTGATCGACCGGGCCGACCTGGCAAATGCGCACAGCTACAGCGAGCTTTTCGGGAACAGGACCGAGCATTACCCGGGATCAACCGCGATCGGCGCATCGACCGAGATGCTGAACCAACTCCGCGGCGGGCAGCAAGTTGAGTTTCACTTTGCTCCCCAGAGCCAGTTCGCGATCTTCATGCAAATCGGCGCGCAGATGGAAGGACATAAAGCCGATCAGCCTACACTTAGCCAGCATGCAGGAATGTCAATGTACTCATGCATGCTGCATCGGGTCGAAGCTACCGACCTGGCGGTCCCGGTCCTGCTCAACGGCCAGCGCGCCGAGTTGCCTGCCCTGCATGCCATGTGCACCCTGGAAGATAACCAGGAGGCACACATCTATTACCTCGACCAACCCGCAAATCCTCTCACTCTTGCCTTCCAGCTTGGCCCTATCTCGTCGCGCCTGCAAACCATCAAGATCATGCTTCCGCCTCCGGAAAAGGTGCCCGCACCGGCGCCGGCGGGCGGGAGTGGCGGCGGGGGAGGTGGGGGCGGCGGGGGAGGCGGAGCGCAGATGGAAGCCGCACTCGCGGCTAAGAAACCAGTTGAAATTTACGGCATCTACTTTGACTTCAACAGCGCGACGATCAAGCCGGAATCGGAAGCGGTTCTGCAGGAGATCGCCGGAATTATGCAGAAGAACCCGGACTGGAAGCTCGACGTCAGGGGTCACACGGACAACGTCGGCGACGACAACTTCAATCTCGGCCTCTCGCAGCGACGCGCAGCCGCGGTGAAGGACGCGCTGGTCACCCGCTACAAGATTGCGCAGGATCGTCTGGCGACCAGTGGATACGGGGCTTCGCAGCCAATCGAGAGCAACAAGACAATGGAAGGGCGCGCCCGGAATCGCAGGGTGGAGTTGCGGCGGCAATAGCGCAAGCGGTCCGCTGCCGGTATGAACAGGCCCGTTAGCAAGAAATGAACGAAATTGGGAGGCAGAAAATGAACGTACGCAAGGTAGCAGCCCTGGGCGTCATCCTGTTGGTCAACCGGCTTACTCTTGCCGACGCCAGCTATCAGGAAACCAGCCAGATTACGGGTGGCGCGATGGTAGACCAGCTCAAGTCGCTTAGCTTTCTGGGCAAGACCATGAGCAACATGTTCGCGCCCACTAACACCATCACCATGGTGCATGGCAATCAGAAGGCGGTGGTGAGCAAAGACTCGACGGAGATCACCGATCTCGACAAGGAGACCATTACTCACATCGACACTGCCAAAAAGACCTACACGGTGGTGACCTTTGCCCAGATGCGGCAGGCGATCGAGAATATGCCGCAGCAGATAGAGCAAGCTAAGGAGAAGGCGAAAGAAGCCCAGGCACAGCAACAGGCACAACAGCCAAAAACAGATTTAAAGACCAGCTTTGAGGTATCCGCAAAGAACACTGGCGTAACCAAGGAGATCAACGGGCTTACGGCGCAGGAGCAGATCATCACCATGCAAATGCATATAACCGATCCCAATGCGGCTCCCACGGAAGCAGTGAACACCATGACCTACGTCGTCACGACGGATACGTGGGTCACCCCGGACCCACCGGAGGTGAAGGAGATCCAGGACTTCGATATGCGGATGGGCCAAAAGCTGATGGCCGGAGTCGACTTAGCAGCACTCAAGGCGCAAATGACGAGCCAAAACCCAGGCATGGCGCAACTCTTCGGGGGCAAGCCAGGATCGGCGGAAGCCATGTCGCAGATGCAAAAGGAAGTCGCAAAGCTGAAGGGCACGCGGGTCATGGAAGTGACACGAATGGGCGGGAGCGGAAGTGGCCCTGGTGCAGCGCAGGGTACGACGCAGGCGGCTCCCGCGGCTCCTGCCGCCGCGACACCTGCAAATTCAGCAGGTTCGGTCGCAGGACAGGTGGCGACGGATACGGCGGCCCAGACAGCCGCTGGGGAAGCCGGCAGGCTGGGAGTCTTCGGGTCTGCACTGGGCAGCTCGGCGCTGGGGGCTTTTCACAAGAAGAAGGCGGCCGCAGCAGCAGCACCTCCTCCGGCGGCAACGCCCGCGGCGACGGCAGCGACGGCGACTCCAGCGGCAGGTGCTACGCAGACCACACAGAGCGCAGTCTTGATGGAGATGACAATGCAGAAGTCAAACTTCTCGCAGGAAACCGTTCCATCGTCTGCCTTCCAGGTACCGGCGGGATTTAAGAGGGTTGAGTCACCTACGTATGGGCCTGCGAGCAAATAGCTGAGCCATCATTNNGTCGAGGTTGGTGGCGTTGTCGACCTGCATGCGGCTTTCCTTGAAGAAAGCCGCACACGCGGTCCTGTCGGGTGCTGCGTAACAGGAAATCCGGGTACGCAGTGGAGGGACCTGCGGTTTCTTTTCTCTAGCTAGTGGGGCACTCGATGGAGGGCGACCATGATCCCTCCGTAGAGCAGGCCGAGCAACATGTAAAAGAGCGCGATAACGAGGCCTGCGGGAATGGAAGCAATCGCGACCTTCACCAGGAAACGGACTAGCGGCCAGAAAGGCATATCGAAGCCTACGACCACGACCGGTGCAACAGGGGGAACGAGTGCATTTGCCATGAATAGCATCCTCCTTGTATTCGCTCATTGCGGTATCGCCGCGCTAGGGTTTGGTCGCCAGAATAAGCGGTGATGGGCCCGGTGACTCCAGCGTGCGCGCATGGACGAATCCGGCATCTTCCAACCAGCCGCTAATTTCTTCAAAGGAATACGTATCTCCGCTGTCGGTATTCACCAGCATATTGACAGCAAAGAACAGTCCGTTCAGCGGGCCTGTTCGATCCGGGTTTACCAGGAATTCGGCAATCGCAATGCTTCCCCCCGGGGCAAGAGCATGGAACGTCTTTGCAAGAAGCGCCCGGCTCCGCTCCCTACCTTCGCTATGAAGGATGTGACCCAGCGTCGCCACGGTGTGATTGCTGCCGAAGTCAATTTTAAGCAAGTCGCCTCCAAGGAATGAGAAGCGGTCGGCCAGTCCAAAGCCGGCGACAGTCTTGCGGGTAACGGGAATCACTTCCGGCCAGTCGACGGCGGTGACGCGGACCTGTTGAGATCCCTGGGCCATAGCTATGCCCCAAACTCCTGAGCCCGCTGCAAGGTCAAGGACGCGCAGCGGCGAACCGGCGCCGTTGCCATTCAAATGCCGGGCAAGCGTCTGCGCCGCGGGATAGCTCATGGGGAAGATATCGTTGACGAACTGCTGGAAGAAGCCGGCGCCCGTCCCCTCCTCATTGACCGCCGCAACGGGTTGGCCGGTCTCCACACTTTCGTTTAGATGAAGCCATTTGGGAATCAATTGCTCGCTGCTGTGACGAATCAGTCCGCCCTGGAAACCAGGCTTATTACTGACGAGAAATGCGGCACTCTCGAGCGTCAAAGAAAAGAAGCCCTGCTTATCTTTGCCCAGGAAATTGAGACCCACGAGGACATTCATAATCGCGCTCAGCCCACGTTCCGAGGCGCCTGTTTCCTTATGGATCTCGGTGACCGTCTTGGGACCGCTATCCAACAGGTCAAAAACGCGGTGGCGGATCGCCGCCTCCAGAACGAGTGGAGGAACATACCCCCAAGCAAATTGCAGAATGCGTTCGGGTGTCACTGGAGCAGCACCAGGAATCGTCATAGTAGAGCATTTCTCCTTGCTGGAATACGATCGGGCGCAATTATACGCAGCTTCGGAGAAGGCCGCCGGCGAGAACCGTGGCCAAGGCGAATGGACCTATCGATGGACCTGTTCTACAGCGTTTTATCCATTGGCGTGGTGTGCAGATCGCACTTCCTGTAGCTGCACAATGAGTTGCTGGAACTCAGGCATGCCGCGGAGTTGTTCGAATTCCTTGTCCTCAAGGAGGTGCCGGCGGTCCTTGAAGCCCGCATCCAAGGCTTTGTGGAGGCAAATGAGTGCCTGCTGGTTGTTTCCAGCCGCGGCGAAAGTTTTAGCCAGATAGTAGTTGACGGAAGCACGCTGGCCACGCGAGCTGCCATCATCGATGAGCTGGGACCTGGTGGTATCGAAAACACTCGGATCGAGTTTAATAGCTTTCTGGTAAGCCTCGGCCCCCCGCTTATACTTCTGGTCGCTCAAGTAGGCCGTACCCAGATTGCCGTAGGTGACAGCCGAATTCGGCGCATACTTCAGCGCCTTCTTGTAGGTTCGTTCTGCTTGTCTATAGTTATGCTCGCCGTGGTAGACGGCAGCCAGGTTATTGAGCGCTTCTGCATACCGCGGATTCAGAGTCAGCGCCATCTGGTAGTGCTTACGAGCCTCATCCAGCGCAAAAAGGTGATGGTACGCAATCCCCATCTTGTTCCAAATCACCGCAGATTGAAGCGAACCATGTTGGTAGGCCTGAAGAGCGGCAGCGTAGCTTCCGCGTGCCATAAGCAGGTCGCCCTGCGCCTCCGGCGGTAGTGTGGAGAGGGCGGATTCCCGCGAAGGTGAACTCTCCTGCGCCATAGCAGCATTTGCCGATGGGGGCAACGGCTTAATGGGTTCGGCGAGAATGGTGTTCGTCCCGGCCAGGATGGGGCTTGCAAAACAGACATAGAGGGTTAGGAAATGGATACGACGATGGCCCGCCATCAACGGCCTCCCTCCTGACAAAAACGTCCGAAGGATGAGGAGATTATGATACGCCGAATCGCGCACGGATGCCGCAGGGCATACCGGCAACAGCCTTTCGGACGTAACACGGGGAAGTGCGTTACAAACACCTACAGTGCGGCGTATTCCTTTTTTGCCGCCAGCAGCATGGGCAGGTCGGCATCCGCATCTTTCCAGGTCAAGAAAAATGCCTCGTATGCCTTCTTCGCGTTCGCCTTGTCGCCCCCCATTGCATACGCGCGCGCCAGTCCCAGTTGCGCCTGCGCATAGAACGGCGCCACCCCCGAGGTCAGGGTGCTTCCAGGAGGCTGCAGCGCGGACCGAAAGGCGCTCAGCGCATGGGTGGCATCATGTAGCCGGAGGTAGGCTAAGCCTTGCACATAGGATCCAGGATAAATCGCGTCATATGGCTTGGCTGTTCGGGCATCATCCACCGCCTCTTGCGGCCGGCCCGCCGCCAGGGCCACAAAAGCCTTGGCCAGCGGCACATACACATCCTGGATGAGCGTGTCCGTGGGGAACTTGTTACTCAACTCCTGTGCCATAGGCAGCGCCTGCTTGCCGCTGCCGCAGACCGCCGCGGCCAGCACGGCAAGTTCCTGAGTCTGCTTGCTCTTGTCCAGCTTGAGGCCCTGCTGCACTACCGCCTCGTTTCTCGCACACAAATCCGCTAAGCCCCCGGCCTCAGCGTTGGTCAAGAGTGCGGCCGCCTGCACGTCGGGAGCCCTGATGTGCCCAGCCTGCTCGAAGGCCTGCTGAATGGTCGCATCCGCCTGCTTGTATTGGCCGGAGAACTGCTGTGTAACAGCCAGGGCTTGCGTAACCACGAACTCAACCGGCCGCCCCGCCGCTTGCCCCATCATCCTTTGCACTTCCTTCGGCTCCCCCATCAGAAAATATGCAATAAGAGAACTCGCCGTGAAGTCCGCGCTGCCATCCAGCCCCAGCTTGTGGGCCCGCATCATCTCCGCCTCTGCTGCGGCCATCCGGCCCATGCCAAGGTAATCGGCCAAGAGGTTTACTGAAGCGATCGCATCGTCCGGCGCTATCTCTACGGCTTTCTGGGCATACGGGAGCGCCTGATCGAGCTGACCCAGGGTCTGATAGGCCACGTTGATGTTGATGTAGCTGTCGAGTTGCCCTGGATAGGTCTGGATAGATTCCTGGAGCGTCTCGATCACCTTCGGTATGTCACCGGTCACGTTCTGGAAATAGTGGCCGGTTATGTATAGCCGCTCGCGCTCGCTGACATGCTTGGAGAGCGCATAGGCTTTGGCAAAATACATATTCGCTTTGTTCACTTGTCCTGAATTGACATAGACCACGCCCAATCGCGCATAGGCCATGGCAAAGTTGGGATCCAACTCGGCGGCCCGGAGATAATGACCCTCAGCCTCGGGGATGTTCCGCGCCTGCACGTGCGCTTTGTCACCCAGCGCATACGCACGAAACGCCTCCAGCGAGGGAGTCGTCGCCTGCCCAAAGGGGGTGTCCAGCTTCTTGATGCTCGCCAGGTCCTCACCCAGCTTGGCTCTCATGGCTGCGGCTGCTTTGCCCAGCGCATCCAGCACGTGCTCCTTGTCTGGGGCCTGTGCTTGCTCGCTGACGATTTCGTCTCCCGTGGCGGTGTTCTGCGCGGTCAGCGTAATCACGTACTCCTTGCCCAGGTTCGCTATCGTCCCGGTGAGGATCGCCTTGACTCCCTCGCGCTCCCCGATCTCCCTTGCAATCGCCGGCGTTAACTGGGTGTCGATTGTCTTGCCCAGATACTTCATGCTCTGCACCAGGTGTTCCTGGCTCACGATATTGATTACCGGCGACTGTTCCAAATCGATCTGCAGTGCCTGGTTGAGCGTGGTGTCGAAGACCGGATCGCCCGTATGGTTAACAAAATCCGCCAGAATGAGAGAGTCTTTCGCTGACTTGGGCGCAACCACAGCTCCGCTCTCCTGGCCACTGGTAGCTGCCGTGCTACCCGCCGCAGGCGCGACGGCGGGGTTGGCGCCACGCCGGTACTTCCACCATGCCAGCCCAGCTGCAATGAGGAGTAACAACAGCAGTGCGGTAACCGAAGGCAGCAGCCGCTTTTTCTCGTTGCCCCTTTGGGTCCCCAGCGGCTGGCTGGTATGGACCCCCACGGCATCCAGATCTTCCTGTAGCGCCTCGGCGCTCGCATAGCGCTGCGCCGGCTCCTTCGCCAGCAGCTTTTCCACGATGGGATCCAGCCGCTTTGGCATTGCGGGATTTACTTTGCTTACCGGCGGCGGATTCTCACGCAGCAGCGCCGCAAAGACTTCCGCGGTCGAGCCGCCACCGAAGGGCGTCTTTCCCGTCGCCATCTCGAAGATGACGGTTCCCAGACTGAAGAGATCTGTCCGTGCATCCAGCGGCACACCCTTCGCCTGTTCCGGAGACATGTAGGCTACCGTCCCAACGGCCGAGCCCGGGCTGGTCAGCTCCAGCGTGGCTGTCCCTGGCCCCGCCGCCGTCAGGTCCGTGCTGCCGCCGCTTCCTAGGGCGCCATAGGTCCGCGAGTCCGCCGCCGCAACGCCGTCCTGCTTCTTGGCTAGCCCGAAGTCGAGAATCTTGATCTGACGCTTGCCGCGATCAGCGTCTAATACAAACAGGTTTGCCGGCTTGATGTCCCGGTGGATGATGCCCTTGCGGTGAGCCGCGGCCAGCGCCGCCGCTGCCTGCTGGCTGAACGAGATCACCTCGTCGGGGGCCAATCCTTTTCCGCCCGCTTGCGCCAAATACTGCTTCAGCGTCACGCCGCGCAGCAACTCCATCACCAGGTATGGCCGTCCATCCTGCTCCCCGGTGTCATGGATCGCGCAGACGTTAGGATGGTTCAGCGTCGCCGCGGACCGCGCCTCGCGCAAGAAGCGTTCATGCGAAAGATGCCCACCGGATTGCGGCGTCCCATGACCGGGTGCGTCGTGAGGGCGCGGTGTGCCCACAGGCGAAGGCGAACCACTGCCCACATCCGTCGCCAGATAGCTCTCAGAGACCAGCTTCAGCGCGACCTCACGCTCCAGCCGCGTATCCAGCGCGCGATACACTTCTCCCATCCCGCCGGCCCCGATCCTCTCGAGAAGGCGGTACGGACCAAATTGTGTTCCCTCGGCGATCGTCATCGTCCCTAACAGCGCGGCAGAATTAAAAGCCCGAATACGGTGCGAGCAGTCTATCAGCGCCGCTGCCTGGATAACTTCGGATTTCTCACCAGGTTGGGGAGGTGCCACTGCGCTGCCCCGGTCGGGATGACATAAGGTTAGGGCGGCGTTTCACCGTGGCTATGGTGGACAATCCGGAACTCGCTCTACGTAAGCGTGCAGGAAAGAAACCGCAGGTCCCTCCACTTCNNGCTTCGCTCCGGTCGGGATGACAAACGGGTAGGGTAGTTGCTTCCGTCCGAATCGGATGCTGATTGAGGGAACCGCAGGTCCACTCCGGTCGGGATGACAAGCCGTAGTTTGGTTGAGCACCTCGTGGGTGGTCAGAAGCACGGCTGCCTGTACATCCGGCGCCTTGGCACGGGCCGCCTGCTCAAATGCGTGCTGGATGGTCGCTTCCGCCCTTCGGTACTGGCCAGAGAATTGTTGTGCGCCTGCCAGGGCTTGCGTAGCCAGAAACTGGTCCGGCCGGCCGGCCGGCAACGCCATAGTCCTTTGCACTTCTTTGGGCTCGCCCAGCAGGAAAAAGACCTGCATATGGGTCACCAAGTCGCTTGTGCTGGTGCCCAGCCCCAGCTTGCGGGCCCGCTCCAACTCTGTTCTGGCCTCAGCCATCCGGTTCAAGCCTATGTAATCGGCTACCAGGTTCTGTGAGGCGATCGAATCCTCCGGCTGCAGCTCAACGGCCTTCTGCCCATAGGGGAGCGCCTTCTCATATTGACCCAGATTGCTGTAGTTCGAGTTGATGTTGATGTAGTTGTCCACTTGCCCGGGATAGGTCTGGATAGCTTCCTGCAGCGTTTCAATTACTTTGGCAAATTGCCGCTCACCACCGCATTGTAGTGACCAGCGATGTATAGCCGCTCACGCTCGCTCACGTGCTGCGAGAGCTCATAGGCCTTGGCAAAATACCTGTTCGCTTTCGCCACCTGGCCAGAATTGAGAGACACTACTCCCAGCCGCGCATACGCCATGGCAAAGTTAGGATCCAGCTCCACCGCGCGGAGATAATGACCCTCCGCCTCGGGTATGTCCAGCGCCTTAACATGCGCCTTGCCGCCCAGCGCATAGGCACGAAACGCCTCCAGCGGCATGGTCGCCGCCTGCCCGAAGGGAGTATCCAGTTTTTGCCGCCTGCCCCGATCCTCTCGAGAAGGCGGTACGGACCAAACTGTGTTCCCTCGGCGATCGTCATCGTTCCCAGCAGCACGGTGGAATTGGAAGCATGAATACGGTGCCAGCAGTCTATCAGCGCCGCAGCCTCACTGCCTTGTCATTCCGGACCTGTCATCTTGAGTGCCGCATCAGTTGCCTTGCGGCGCATTCAGCATCCCGGCTTTTTCAATTTGGCGGGCGCTTCCCTGTTCGGTTCACACGACTCAATCTATGTTCATCGGAGGTCGACCAGTTCGTACTCCTCCAGGACCGGGAGCGTGAACTGGGCGTACCCGTTGTTGTTTGCGACCGTAATGCTTTGGCCGGACCTGACGGCGCGCGCGGAATGAAAGTTTCCCTTCACGCTTATCTCAATGTTCGTCATGCGGACCGGATTGAAATATGCGGTATCCGAATGGCCCGAAAGATTGATGAACTGCATCAAGTGGCGATCCTTCTGCCGCATGAACGTTATTTCGACAAGAGGGTGCGCGTTGCTCTTAAGCTGGCGGCCATCGGGCAGCATGGTGTCGATCAGGTCGCTTAGAAGCCTGGAGTGGGCTTCGGAGCTTTGCCGGTAGTAATTTCCTCCCACGTCCCAGGGCAGCCACGCGACCTTGCCTTGGCCGATGCTCTTCATGACGAGGCCCGGATCGCTCGTATCCTTCCAGTCGACATGAACAAACTCCGGCGGCCCATACATCGAAGGGGGAATGAACGTGAGCGGGCTGCCGCCTTCCGCCTTCACCTGCAAGTAATCGCCACGCATGAAAACCACATCCGTCTGCCTGAGCGAAGGGAACATGCCCTTGTCCCTGATGCGGAAGTAGGCGCCATCTGGATCCTTCCAGAGCTTGACCGCCTGCGCAACTTCGAATTCCGGTGCCGCGGAGCTGGCGATGATCAATCGTCCGCCGCCCTGCAGGAATGCTTCGAGGGGTTTTGGCGCCGGACCAGGCGCAATCACCAGGTCGGCATCGCGCTTTCCAATCCAATTCAGGTTTTCGACTGCGGCAAACGGGATATGTTGCTCGGTAAGAAGCCGGAAGAGCCCGCGATATGAGTCCTGCGCGATGGGGAAGCCGACCCCTCCGCCCCTGGGGGCCAAGAGAAAGACGCGCGCCTCGCTCCGCTGTCCCACAAAGTACTCCTGGTGATCTTTGAGCCAGCCGTAGGCCGGGATCGCGGCATCGATGGCCATCCTGTCTTGTTGTTCGGCGATTGTGCCGTGCAGGTTGAATGCCGCGGCTCCTCCATTGGCTACATTTTGCCAGATGCGTGTCCTGACCTCAGGCTGAGGCACGGTCGCAAATCTCCACGGGAAGTCGATGAACGACATACCCTGGCATACGACACCCTTATCTGGATAGCTGTTTCTCCACTGGTTCGAGTTGTCGCTGGCCGTGTATGGCCAGAGCGGCAGCGGACGGCGCACGGCAGTATTAGCTTCTCCGTAGGCAATATCTCCGATCTCGGGAGCCGTACCCACGAGCGCGGCCCGGGGACGCTTGCTCTTCAGCAGGGTGCGGATGGTGATCGACATGGAGACGCCGGCATCCGCCAGAAAGGCGTGATAATCGGCGCCGGGGACCTGAGGCACCTCGCGATGAAAGCGCTCGCGATAAAGCCGTTCGCAGTTGTCACAGTGGCAGAGTCCTAAGGGCCGCTCGCTATAGTCCGCTGCGGGATTGCCGAAGAAATTGAAAAAACAACCGTCCACGTCGTAGCGATCGAGTGCTTCGGTGAGAATTTCAACCGTCTTCTGCCGGTACCAGCCGCCATTGATACAGGCCTGATAAAGCCCGTTGTATATCGCCGGCTGGCCATCCGCCATTTTGAAGAACCACTCTGGATGGGCATCGTAAACATCTTTGCGAGCCTTGCTGAAATCCCACCGGCTGACGACGCGGATCTTGCGAGCATGCGCCTCGCTAAGAACGTCGCTGAATGTGTCCTGCCCCTTGGGGAGATATGGGCTCACGTACTCGTACTGCACTTTACTCGGATAAAGCGCCGTAATGCCGCCTGCCGACATCATCAGCACATTCGCATTAAACTTTTCAACGTCATCGATGAACTGCCTAGGATTGAGTGCAGCATCGGTTTCGCGAAGGTTGGTCTGCAGCCAACGGATCGGTTCGATCATCCACCAACCCGGGTCGCCGCTCGCCGAGCTTTGATCCGCGAGCGAGGCGGTGGCCGAACGCGAAGTTGGAACAGTGATTGCAGCCGCTGTCAAAGCGGCGTTCTGGATAAATCTTCGTCGGTTCATATCGTTCTTCTCATGGTGGGGCCTAATAACAATGAATCATCGTTCTGGCGTCTCTTTATCTCCATCGGGAACACTCTTTGTTTCTTGGGGGCGGGATTTGAAGATCGCGGTGAAATTGGTCATCCGTCCCGTAATGTATTGTCAGTTACGCATTGGGCCGCACTCCCGTAAACCTTGCACACCTGTAATCCCGCGGCCCTGGAATCAGCACGATGCCATTTGGCCGGGCAACTCAAAGTTCAAGGCCCAGCTAAGTTTGTCTACTAGGAACCCAAAAAAGTGAGTGCATGTTGTATCAAAAGGTGTTTATAGTTATGCCGCTTGAAATGGGCCCATTGGAACCCGTCTATGCGTCACTTGTTGTATGCAATCACCCTCTGCGCCCTCACGGTTCTTATCGGCTGCGGCTTTAGCGGAACGGCCGTCGTACCTTCTCCCCTCTTGCAAACCCCCAAATCAGGTGCAATCCCGAGTTCGCCGATCCAGCATGCCGTGATCATCATGCGGGAAAACCGTACCCTGGATAACCTCTTCAATGGCTTTCCGGGTGCAGACACCGTTCAGATCGGCACGAACAAGGGAACGCCGATCCCTCTTCAACCTATCCCTTTGGCCGATCCTCAAGATTTGGACCACAGCCATCCACGCTGGTGGGCAGACTGGAACAAAGGAAAGATGGATGGCTTTGCCCAAAAGCAAATAAAACCCAGCACCCTGCCCTATTCCTATGTCCAACCGAGCGACGTCTTACCCTATTGGACCCTGGCGTCTGATTACACCCTGGGTGACAGGATGTTCCAGTCCAACAACGGCCCCAGCTTCGCCGCCCATCAGTATATGATCGCCGGCCAGGCCGGCCAGGCCTCGGAAAACCCCTCGGGCGCAATTTGGGGCTGCGATGCCGCTCCTAATTCTACGGTTCCGTTGATCGGGCCAAACGGCACGGATCTGCCCGGAGTATTTCCGTGTCTTGACTATAAGACGATGGCAGACCTGCTCGATGCCAAAGGGATGACCTGGCGCTACTACGCCCCTGGCAGCACTGACAGCTTCTTTATCCTCTCGGCCTACCAGGCCATCCGCCACATCCGCTTCGGTGACGACTGGACAAGAAACGTCATCTCTCCTCAAAGCAAGTTCCTCGTAGACATCAAGGCCAACGAGCTTGCACAGGTTACCTGGATCGTACCCGACTTCGACCACTCCGATCATCCCGGCTCAACCAACGAAGGACCCGATTGGGTTGCGTCCGTCGTGAACGAAATTGGCTCCAGTAAGTTCTGGGATTCCACTGCGATCTTTGTCACGTGGGATGATTGGGGCGGCTGGTATGACCACGTCGATCCTCCTAAGGCCGATGAAATGGGTCTTGGCTTTCGTGTGCCGCTTCTCGTCATTTCCCCTTATGCCCGGCACCACTACGTTTCGCATCAGGTCCACGAGGCGAGCGGCTTCCTTACGTTCATTGAAGAGAATTTTGCTCTTCCTAATTTGGGTTTCCGTGACGTGGGCGCCGACGATTTTGCGGACTGCTTCGATTACAAGCAGCCAGTCCAGCCCTTTCAGCGGGTCAAGACCAATCACACGGAAGATTTCCTGCTCCATGAAAAACCATCGGGAGATCCGGAGGACGATTGACATTACTCTGCGTTCCACTGCCGAAATGCTTTTGACGCGCAATGGATCTCCGATTGCAGATGCCAAACTTCGTGTCTGAATTTCGTGCCTGATGCATTTAACCCAATCCACAATCAACGTTGTCATCTGGACCGCCGGTCTTGCCCTGCAGTGCGCTCTCGTTGTCGTAGTTTTCCGCCGCGGTATCGCGCGATGCTTCCCCGCGTTCACGGTTCCGATCACGTTTTATCCGCTGCGAGCCGCTCTGCTTTTCGCTCTTGTCGCCCATCTTGAACCTGGCACTTACGAGCCGCTTTACAGCGCTCTTGCGCCGCTCGCCCTTCTTCTTCAAGCAGCCGTCGACGTAGAGATCACGCTTCGATTGATACGAGAGCTCGGCGGCTGGTCCCACCGCCGCGGTCTTTTGCTGCTCGGCTTGCTTTCCATCGCATCCGTGTTCACCTGGCTTATGCTCAGCAGGCTTCCCAGCCATGCGCCCATTCCCACCGATCGCACAGAGACTCTTGCCTCCTTCGTCATGCTCTCCCTCTTTGCATGGGTGCTCGCCGTGTCTCGCTCCAAGTTGCTGCGGCGCATCGTCGCGGGATTTGGCCTCTTCGCCGCGATCCAACTCTTGTCGCAGGCTGCCCGCGCCGAGGCCGCGCTGCAGCGCAATGACCGCGCCTACGCAGGGTGGTCTTATGCGCTCGCCGGAACGTATCTCATCGTCGCCGCAATGTGGCTCGTCGCTCTCCGTGCCGAACCAGAGGTAAGCAACCCAACCGCATCTGGCAGGAGAATGGCCAATCCAACGTCAGGCAGGGTATGAGGAGCGGAGGACCCACCAATTCAGGTGCCCATCTAGAGCACCCGGATTTAGCGGAATGGCCGCGCCCCAAGCGGATCTGCACCTGCCCAAAAAAGATGCAAGGCTTAGGTTTTTGAGGAGGCGGAAAAGATTGCTTGGCGCGCGGCAGTCCCGAAGGGACGGCGTAGCCTAGGACGGTCAGTCCTGGGTAGGGTTGGTCGGNNTTGGTCGGACAGGAATTCAGTCCCGACAGGGACGGCTGAGGGCTAGTCTCCGGTCACAAGCAAAAGACCTCTTCCCCTAGAAGAGAGCCAGGCTGGATTCAGCCGTCCCTTCGGGGACTGTGTCTGTTTTTTGCAACCCTACCCCCGCACTTCGTACGGGGCTACTTTCAGCCAGAGCTGTCCAACTTAGCGGGAAACAGGGTTGTTGGAGGATGTAGTTGGGTGATTCCATCGAGGAGCGATTGGCCAAACGAAAAGCAGGTTGTTTCTGTTGAACTGCTGCGGTACAAATTGCACCGTGAGTTCTTCGCCTGCGCGCTCGATGCCTACTTTTTTTGGCGCGCCCTTAACGTACCCGACGCGGCTCCCGAAGGGACGGCACCGTGCTCCCGGTGAGATATCC
>PLZN01000278.1 GCA_003152195.1 Acidobacteriaceae bacterium | reverse complement strand
ATGACAAAGGGGAGGGCGGCGCTTCCATAGAGAGCGGTTGCTGGACAGAAGGCGTTTTTCATCTCCTTGGGTGGGCCGCAGGCCCATGACCACTCCGGTCGAGATGACAAAGGGGAGAGGTAGTTGCAAGCCCATTTACTTCCCTGCCACAGAAGAGAAAATGCTATAGCGGTCGATCGGTGTAGAGCGCCTTGCCGGAGAGTTCCTGCAGCAAAAAGGCGCGCGTTCCGAGCAGACTGGCCACGTGGGACCGGACGTCCCCAGGCACAAAGAGGAATCTGCGCGGTCCGGTGCCCCAGAGCGCGAGCAGGTCGGCGTCACTGATCAGCACATGCGGAGCGTTGGGATAATTCGAGCCCCAAAGCACCGAGCTGACTCGGCCATTGACCAACAAGGCCTGCCGTTGGGTGTAGAACAGAAGCGAAGAGCCGTCGGCCACATCGCCGTAGAGGATGAGCGTGGCATTGTCTCCGGCTCCGGCGGCGCTGCCTGGCAGGCCCACGATGTGGTTGATGGTGGTAGCCATGGCGTGCGAGGAGAGCATAGGCTCAAAGCGCACAAGGGCGATATGCGAGGCAATGAGAAAGACGGCGGAGGTGAAGGCTACGCTGACTGTGGCCTCGAAGTGGTGGCGCTGCCGGCGCAGTACCCAGGCGATTGCGGGCCCCACCAAGAGGCCGGCCGCGGCCAGTCCCGCGGGCAAGCGTAGCGCGGCAAAAGAGGGTCCGGTCAGATCGAAAAAGTGAGACATCGCGAGCGTGTAGCCAGCCACGCCGCGATGCGCGAGAAGCGTGCCAATGTCGGTGCCGGAGGAGAGTTCTCGTGAGGACCACAGGCCGTATCCGAGCGCTCCCGCTGCAACGATGCCGATCAGGGCGAGCGTCGCCTGGGCTCGGGTGAGCCATTTGCTTACTGTCCCGGTTTGGCTTTCCTCGCTCGCCAGGGTACCGGCGGTGAGCAGCAGCAGGGGAAAGTAAGCGGGAAAGGTGTAGTACTCCTGGTTGGTGGAAAGGGAGAAGAAGAGCAGAATGACCGCCGCATAGATGGCAAGCAGCCAGGTGGTTCCGCCACGAAAGAGGGCATAACGTGCAGCAACGGAATAGCGGTTGGGCCGCAGGCTACCCCACCATTGGGCGCGGGTGGTCCACGCGCGCCTGAGAACCACCGGCAGGTAGAGGCTCCAGGGAAAGAGCCAAACCAGGTGCAGGCTCCAGTAGAGAAGGAAGGGGAGCTTGTTGTAATCGACGGGATACCGTTTGCCGAGAAAGCGAAGGACTTGCTCGTTGATGAAGTAGAAATAGAAGAAGCCGTGAACGTTGCCCGGGGTGGGCAGGTTGCCCACCGGGTGGCCCGAGCCTGGATTGCGCATCCCAGCCAGGATGTGCCATGGCGCGGCGATGGCGAGAAACAGCAGAAGGCCGGAGGGGAGGCGGAGTTTCCGCCAGCGGCGCCAATCGCCGGTGAGCAGCAGGTAAGGCACGGCGGTAAGCAAGAAGAAGACCGGGGCAACCAGTCCCTTGGCCAGCGCCGCCAGCGCCAGCGCAGCCCAGGTTACGTAAAAGCGGACGGGCTTTTCGTCTTCCAGCCCGATGAGAAAATGGTACAGGGCAAGCGCTAGAAAAAATGTGAGCAGGACTTCCGGAATGAAGATACGCGTGAACAGAAAAACTCCCACGCTGGTCAGAATGCCGAGGGCCGCGTAGAACGCCGCGCGCTCGCCGTAGGCGCGGCGACCCCAAGTCCAGGCCAAAATGGCCAGGGCAAGGACACCGAGGGTCAGGGGCAGATGAGTGGCAAATACGTTGTATCCGAAGAGGTGATAATCGGCGGCGGCCAGCCAATAAGGCAGCGGCGGCTTTTCCAGGTAGCGGATGCCATCCACTTTGAGGGTGACCCAGTCGCCGCTGCGCGCCATATGCTGCGCGGCGCTGGCGTGGGTGGCGTCGGCGTCGTCCAGCAGGGGAGGGGCCCAGAGCGCCGCCACGTGAACCGCGGCAAAAACCAGCAGCAACAGCGTCCAGGCGCGCACGGGAGAAAGGACAAAGGTATTCTCGGGAGGGGCCTCGAGGGAAAGAGCGAAGTGATTCGACATGGTTCACAAACGCGCGATACGTAAGCAGCAGGATACCAGCCGCCTTGGCAGACAGGCGCCGGCGAGCGGCGCATCGCAGCCGGCGGCCAACGCTGAAGAAGACCGGCTGGCTCATTTGCGCCCGATTGCCGACGCCACCAACGCCGCCGTGGCGCAGTGTGTCCAGGATGCAGATCCTGAGGCGGTGCATCGCGCGCGAACCGGCTCGCGCCGCCTGCAGGCGACGCTTGAGGCTATGCTGCGCGAAAGCGGCGCAGGAGGGAATGCGTTGCGACAGCCGGCAGGGGCGTGGCTGCGGCAACTCAAGCGGGTTCGCCAAGCGGCCGGGCCGGTCCGCGATCTGGATGTGCATCGCAAGCTACTGGAAAAATGGATTGAAAAGAGAGCACCTAAGCAAGACGCGACCAACGTTGACAGCGAAGGACCGGCGGCAACCAGTGACACGGACAGCGAAGCAAGCCTGCTCCGTAGCCAGGCTAAAACGCTCGACGCATGGCTCAAAGGCGAACGAAAGCGCCTGGCGCATGGCATGCAGAAGCAGATCAGGAAGCGGCAGCAGGCACTGACGGAAAGGCAGAGCGAGTTCTTTGCTGTGGTCGACCGTGCCCACGGAGGAGGTTCGAAGGCGCCGCGTCCGGCCGATGCCGTTGCCCTCGAGGACTTTATGCGCGCAAGCGACGCCATGCCGTTGCTGCATGCGGAAAATCTGCATGACTTTCGCAAAGCGACCAAGAAGGCGCGCTATGTTGCCGAATCGAGCGGAGCGGAGCGCAACTCCAGCAGCGTGGCCAAAGCGCTGAAGCGCATACAGGATGCAATCGGCGTCTGGCACGACTGGCTATGCCTCGCGAAAGAAGCCACGGCCGCCCTCGGTCAGGATGCGCCCGAGCTTACCGCGCCTTTCGAGCACGAGGTCGAGCGCCAATTTGCGGCGGCGATGAAGACGACGCAAAACATGCGTGGACGACTGGAGGGAGAGTGGTTGGCGGTCTGCGGCAGCAAAGCGCTCAGCCAGCCACCCGCCAAGCTGCCATCGGCGGCATTAGTGTTCGATGACAGTCGCATCGCTTCCAGTTTCTAAAGCGTTTCGTTGGGCACGGTAGTTGGGATCAGCCAAGCTTCATGCGGCCAAAGGTGGTGCCGCGCAGTAGGAAATCCGGGGGGATGGGGCACCCGCAGCTTTGTTGCACTATTCGCCTTCGAAAATCAAGCCCTGCTCTCAATTCAAGAAGTGCGCTGAATCGTGGCGCGATAATGTAGTAGGAAGTGGTGTATCTTGCTTTGCAGACAGCATCATCCCTTGTATCAGGTGAACTCCCCCGACGATGCAGACCTACGCGGCGATTGACATTGGTTCCAACTCTTGCCGATTGAAGATCGCGCGAGTCCAGCAACACCAGCTAAAGCTGCTCCACGAGGACCGCGAGGTAACGCGGCTTGGAGCGAGTGTCTTTGAAAGCGGCGTGGTCTCTCCTGACGCCATGGCGAGTACGCTGCTGGCGCTGAAGCGTTTCTATCGGGCGGTCAAGCTGCACAGCGCCGACCGGGTGCGAGCGGTAGCAACCTCGGCGCTGCGCGACGCGCGCAACGCACAGGCCTTCCTTGCCTGGGTCAAGTCCGAGACCGGCTGGGAAGTGGAGATCATCTCCGGCCTGGAAGAGGCGCGCCTGATCCACCGCGGCGTGATGGGCGAGCCCGGCGCGCAAGGCAAATGCTTGCTGGTGGACGTCGGCGGCGGCAGTTGTGAGATCACGCTCTCGGAGCGCAAACGCATCCGCGAAACAATAAGCCTTCCTCTGGGCGCGGTGCGTCTGACCAAGGAATTTCTTCCCGGCGATCTGCCGACGGAGGAAGAGCTGGCGCGCATGAAGCAATTCATCGCGCGCGAGCTGCGCAGGGCAGAGCGGCGTTTTGGTCTTATGCGCGTCTCGCTGGTGATCGCTACTTCAGGGACTGCGGCGGCGCTCGCGCAGGCGGTGCGCAAGAGCCGGCCGCCAGGTAAGGGTGGCGCGGCCAGAGGAGAGCCGCTGGCGGAGACGCGGAACGTGCGCCGGCTGGCCAGGAAGCTCACCGGGATGAACAGTGCCCAGCGCAGCAGTATCCCCGGCATTGGGCCGAAACGTACCGAGATCATTGTCGCCGGCGCCCACGTCTATGCCGAGCTGCTCGAGCGTTTCGCGCTGCCCGGATTCGTCTACTCAGATCTGGGGTTGCGCGATGGCATTCTGGCCCAGATGCTGGCCGAGCAGGATGCCAAGACGACGGCCCATCAGCAGTTCGAACGGGAGCGCTGGGAGGGCGTGCTGGCCACCTGCAAGCGCTATGGCGTCGACCCCAAGCAAGCCGACGCCGTGCGCCAACATGCACTGCAGCTCTTCCGCGATCTGCAGGCGGTGCATGAGCTACCCCAGGAATACGGGGCCTGGCTGGAAGCAGCGGCCATGATGCGAGACGTGGGCAAGTTCATGAACTACCAAGGGCACCATCGTCATGCGCAATACATCATCGCCAATTCCGAGCTATTCGGTTTTACGCCGCTGCAGCGGGCGATCATGTCGGCGATTGCGCGCTACCTGGGCAAGTCTCGTCCCGACCCGGCCGACCGTTCCATGCGGTCCATTCCGCCGGAGGAATTCACTCATGTGCATCGGGCGGTAGTGCTGCTGCGCCTGGCGCTGGCGCTGAACCAGGACCGGGCGAGCGACGTGCTCAAAGTGACCTTGCACGTCTACCCCAAGCGCGTGTTGCTGGAGCTGAGCCCAGGCCGCACCGGCGCCGAGCTCGAACTCTGGTCGCTGCGCAAGGAAGCTGACTACTTTCGCGAGGTGTTTCGCCGCGAGCTTTTTGCTGCGCTGGCGTAGACCTGCCGCAGCATCCGCGGGTCCACCAGGGAGACCAGTTGACCGGGCCGGCCAGTGCAGTCGACGCGCGCAATCGCGCCCTTACGCATGCGTATTTTGGCTCGTCCGGGCGAGCAGATGAGCGAGCCCAGAAACTCGGGCAGGTTAGGATTATGGCCTACGACCAAGACGTTTTCATACGCGGACAGCTGCTTGACCAACTCCTGGAAGCTGGAAAGGGAGCCTGATGGCGACACGGCTTCCGTGATCTGGATCTTGCTGTCATAGGCCACTTCCGTGCCCACCAGCGAGGCAGTCTGCAGCGCCCGCTTGAGCGGGCTGGACACGATCAGGTCAAACTGAATCCTCAGAGCATTCAGGTGCCTGGCAATCAGCAGGCACTGCTCTTTGCCCTCCTTGTCGAGAGGACGCTTGGCATCAAGAGAAGGGTCTGCGCGGCGGACGCCAGCGCTGGCATGACGGAGAATGTAGAGGTTCATCGAGTTGGGATTTCTCTTCTCAAGCTGCGGTCGCTGCACGCGGCTCTGGTTGTCGGTTAGAGCGGTTTCACAATCACTTTGGCCTCATGACGATCGCGAGGCGTGGTTTTCCTTGAAAGAAAACCACGAGGATTATGGTCGCTCCCCGGATTTCCTGCAGCGCGGAACTACCCGAAGGCAACTAAGTGCGGCTTTCTTCACGGAAAGCCGCGTGCAGTTCAGTGGCTCCGCCAAGCTCAACAGGAAATCCGGGTTCTGTCAAAACCTATTGTGAAACCGCTCCCGCCCCGGTGAAACGGGACTATACACGCGATTTCAGCTAATTTACACAATTGTAACAATTCTGCCGGCGCAAGAGAAGGCATTCCCCTGCCTCAGTAAACCGGCGCCAGCACTAGCACCGGGTCTTTGGGTAGGCCAGGGTCGGGATCGGGCGATGGAAAGGGCACGGGCGTCGGTTCGGGATCGGGACTGGGGTCGGGACCGGGTTGGGGGAAACATCGGGATCCGGGGCGGAAACGCGAAGTAGGCGCGGGTTCATCACGGGGGAGTCCGACAGACCGCGACCGGTTGCCTGGTGCACTGTGGTCCAGTATCCAGGGAGGCAAACCGCAGGTCCTTCCACTGCGCTACCCCGGATTTCCTGCTGCGCTGCTGTAGACAGGGCCGCGTNNGCGCAGTGGAGGGATCTGCGGTTTCTTTCTGCACCCTGCCACCCGCAAACGAGGTAATGAGGTCATGGCTTGTTGCCTGTCCCAGGAGGTATTTCCTGATCGCCGCCGGATCTTGTCTTCTCGGCGGAGTTCGCCGGAGTACCCTCCTCGTCAGAGCTTAGGCCGCCCAGGGGAAACTTTTTCGCGTGCCGGTCCAGCGGCGAGATCTCCGGCTCTTTCCCCCGCGACGGATCGGCGGGTCGCGCCGGCCGACTGGTTTGCGAGCCGGGCAGCACGTCCGGATTGGCCCATGGCTCAGTCCGCAGCTTCTGCACCAGATCGCGCAGCGTGGGTTCGGACAGCCCTGCTAGAGATTCCGCGCCCGTCGTGACCGGTATATCCTCCTCGGCTATCTCCAGCACCTCATCCACAGCCACGATGGGTGGATCGGCAGCCATGGCCAGGCTCACCTCTATCCCCCGCTGCCAGAACCGGCTGGCCAGCAGGAGAAAGAGCCCAACCTGCGCCAGCAGAAAGCCGATCCAAACCTGATGCGCGGGGACGAACTCGTTCCAGAGATAGAGGCAAGCGGCAAAAGCGCTTACGCCCAGCATGCCAGTCAGAAAGAAGCTGCCAACGGTGCGGAAAAAGTATCGGTAGAGCAGCCGAAGCGCCGGCAAGAGCGCGTTGCGGACCCTGTGCTCGCCGTCCACGGCATTACGCACGATGTAGACCTCGACCAGATCCAACCAGAGACGTATCAGCAGGGCGACAAGCAGAACGACTGCCCCGCTGATGACCGAGTAAAGAAACATCTTGCGCTCAACGTAAACTGCGCTCAGCCGGGCCAGCAGGGCGACGCGCGAGGCGATGAGAACCCCCAGGATGAGACCGGCGATGCACGCGGCCACGCAGGTGGAGCGCACGAAGCGCCAGAAGTATGCGACTCCGCCGCGTAGCAGCACCGACAGCCGCGGCGGCTCGGCTGAGACGTAAACAAATACGGTGCCGGTGAAAAGAACGAAGAGGACCAGGACTTCGAGCAGGTTAATCCAGAGGGCAGTGTGGAATGCGACGGGAATAAAGTTGGACTGGCGAAGGCGCATCTCCAGCTCTGCCAGATAGCCGAGGTCGATGGTGCCGGCAATCTTTTGCGCCGCAAGGCTGTGGTCCAGGTAAGGGGCCAGCCCACCCGCGAACGGTATGCCCGCGAGCAGGCCGAAGGCGAGATTGACGCCGTAGGCCCAAACCACGCAAGGCCAATTGCGCAGGGCGAGCCAAAAGCCGTGGGTCAGAAGGTTGGGTAGCGGGCGTTTCATCCGGTGTGGTTTGCTCCGAAGCTCGTGGTGTTGACTCAGTGTGACGCACGCCATTCCGTCCGGCGCGTTCTTATCAGGGAAGGCTCAGACCAGGAACGATAGCCATTGCGCCAGGAGCTGCTGGGCCAGGACCCAGTAGTTGGTCAATTTCAAGCGTGCCGTGCGGTTCGGTTGCAACGTGTAACTGTTGTTGAACGAATTTGCGTCCAGCGAGACGATGCCGTCCGGATCCACCTGAGCGTAAACCGCCCGCGAGGCTTTGTCCCAGGAAAAACGCATCCAGCGGTCCTTGCCATCCCAGGTGGCTTGCTCCTTAGAACCGTCGTCAAACCCTACCTCGAGCTTCACCGGAAGGACGAAGCCGCCTTTGCGGCGAACCAGGACACTGGTGTGGTATTGCCCATTTGCATCCTTGCCTTTCCACCACTCGCTGGGGACGGAGGTCAAAGAGTCCACGGAGTAGTCGAGCATCTCAGTGCCGTAGATAGCCTGGGCAAAGTAAGGCTCTAGATCGTTGCGGCCGGAGACCTCTTCAACAGTATGGAGAAAATCGGTCGCGGTGGGATGCTTAAAGCGGTAGCGGGTGAAGTAGACGCGTAAAGCCTGACGGAGCGTCCCCTCCCCGAGCACCGCCTCCAGGGTGGTGAGCGCGGTGGAAGTTTTGCCATAGACGATGCAGCCGTAGCTGCTGCTGCCGGCGAATTGCCACGCAGGGCGCGCGATTGGATCTTCATCCGGACGGTGGAGATAGGAAATCCGCTCAGTCTCGGCGTCGCTGGCGTAGAGGGTGCGCGCATTCAATGCCGAGGTATTCACGCCGAAAAGCGAGGCCATCACCTTGCTTTCACTGTAGCTGTTGATGCCCTCGTCGAGCCATGGTTCCACGAATTCATTGGTCGCGACCATACCATACCAATACTGGTGGCCGTACTCGTGGGCGACCGTCGCATCCTGGCCGAAGGGAAGCCATGAGGGGCTCCACCAATCGGTTCCGCCCGTGATCAGCGTCGGGTATTCCATCCCTCCTATCTCCGAGTCTGGCTCCGGATCGATCAACGTCATTTGCTTGTAGGGGTAGGGTCCGTACCACTCGTCGAATTTCTGCATGCTTTGTTTGAGGGTGGAGAGATAGCGCTGGGTCTGCGCCGCGTGCGATGCGAGTACCAGCGCGTGGAGCCTTACCGTGCCAAGACTGTTTTCGAAACTATCGTCGGCGACCTGAAAGTGGGGTGAGGCCGCCCAGGCGAAGTCGTGAATATCTTCGCCGCGGAAGCTGAGCGTCTTGGTGCCATCGGCGTTGGATCGCTCGTCCGTCTGAATGCCGCTCGCGCCGACGGTATAACGCTGCGGAAGCGTCAGGTTGACGTTGTAGGTGCCGAAGTCGGAAAAGAACTCGGTATCGGCGTGGTATTGATGGCAGTTCCACGCGCCGTGCCACCAGATGCCTATTTTTGGGAACCACTGTCCGCCCATAATGAAGTCCCGCTTGTAGCCGTTGCGAGCGACGGAAAGCGGAAACTTGTCATGAAAGGCGAGATGGAAGCGGACCGCGTCGCCGGGCGCGAGCGGTTTGGGGAGGGTGATTTCCATCACCGTATGGTCCTCTCGATTGCCATCGTCGGGCGCGGTAAATTTCATGCTCTGCGTCAGGTCCCCATAGCCCTCGGCCGAGATACTGCTGACATCCATGGCGCCTTGCTCCCCGTTTGCGTAGAGGATGTTGGTGCCGTCCCGATGCGACTCTCCTGAAAAGGTGGATTGGGGACGGAAAGCGTTGAAGTAGAGGTGAAAGGGAAAAGTGGAAAGAGGCTGGTCCGAGTCATTGCGATATTCGAGGATCTCGGTCGCATCCAGGGTCTTCGCGGCGGTATTGAGTGTGGCGTCGATCCAGTAGGCCACGACACGATCAGACAGTGGCTTGCCGTCAGGGGAATTCACCGCCGATACCTGTCCCCAGGCGGAGAGGGCAAGCAGCAAAGGCGCCGCGAAAGCTGTTGCTTGACCGGCACGCCACAAGAGCCCTAGGGCGCGCGCGGATGAGCAGAGCCGCGGTATGGAGACGATGGCCGACGGAGATAGCGACAGCATGAGCGGGAGGAGGCGGGGCATGCGGAATTCTAGATCATTTTCGCACTGCAGTGTTTGCGGCGCTCAGTAGCGGTCTTGACGAGATGAGTTCAAGACGCGATCCACACAAGCCTTTAGCAGCGGGATAGCTGTCGATGTTATCGATGCTCTCTTGAATGTCAAGCAAATGCACTCGGACTTCTCTAAAAGGCAAGAACTGCCTCCCGGAGAGCTTGCCTGCGAACAGGTTCCTTCATCCAGTCGGCAGAGGAAAGATCAACTTTAACGCCAAGCAAATCCCCGAGGTGGCTCTCAAGCCTCCCGACGGTCACCAGCGTGACGCGTTTCGATTTATCGAAATCGGCCATCAGATCGACGTCAGACTGGGGGGACGCTTCACCGCGGGCGACCGATCCGAACACGCGCAAATGGACAAGACCCGCCGCCTTCAGCTCCGGGGCATGCTCCCGCAAAATCAGGAGGATGCGGTCCCTATCCATTCCAAAACTCTGACATATTCGAGCCAGTCCGGCAATCCCTCACCTATTGACAACTTATTCTGTCTGCCATTGACCCATGCCTCTTTCTCAGCCTGGCTCTACTTCTATCCTTATTTTTCCACCAAAGTCTCCTCCGGCAGGAGGAGGGGCCGACCAAACCTGGGAACGCAAGAGCCCGGCCAGGTAGTGGCAGTCATGGATGGGTACCAGCCCGCGGCGGCGAAGGGCCGTGGCGTAATCCGGCAGGGCACGAACGCGGAGCCCGGTAAGCAGACCGAAGGCTCGATAGAGCAGGCCAACCACCCCGCGTGCGAGATGTGCTGCGGGAGTACTCCGGGGAAGGGCGAACTCTGAGATCACCCATCGCGCGCCGGGGAGAGCATAGGGAAGAAGACGATCGAGGAGTTGCTCTAGTTGGCCGGGAAAAAAGCAGTCTAAAAAGAAGTGGGAAACGATCAGATCGTAGCTTCGGGTTGGATTCCACTCCAGAGCATCGGCGTGATGCAGGCAAATGCGCTGACGAGCTTGCCGCCCGGACCGGCGAACGCGGCGGTCGAGAATCCGCAACATGGAATAGCTGGAGTCGACGACATCCGCGGTGAGGGTGGCATGGGCGGCCAGCAGGCGCGCCAGAAAGCGCCCATCCCCGTCTCCCAGCAGCAGTGCATGGCGCGCGCCGGTCAGATGGACCAGTTGCGCGCTACGGCAGCGCGCTAACCATGGGCCAAAGCTCAGGTATTCCAGCCATCGATAGGGGCGGGCGATGCGATCGAAGTTGACGCTGCTATGGCTTAGAGCATTTTCACTTCTACCCTGCACAGGCAAGTGTAGCGTGGTGCTGCTTTTCCTGGGAAAAGGCCGCGTGGGCTGGGTTTGCTTCGGACTTTGTCCAAATTAGCTTTTTGGAGCGGTCAATTTGGACAGCACCCGAAGCATTCACCGAGGACCATCGGCAGTGAGGCCGGATATCTCACCGGGAGCACGG
>PLZN01000533.1 GCA_003152195.1 Acidobacteriaceae bacterium | reverse complement strand
ACCCAGGACTGCGTCCTGGGCTACTCTCACGCCGTCCCTTTCGGGACTGGACATCAATGCGCCGATCGATACCAGGAATGGATATTATGCTAAGTAACATGGCTCCTGAAGAACTCGTCGCATCGTTCGGTTCATTCTCTCGGTTATTCGTCGCTGGCAATTCTCGCCTGCCAACAAGAATGGAAAGCCAGTAAGCGTCCCGTGTACGCTCGACCTTGTCTGGGGAGAGAAAAAGTTCACCGTGAACTCGCTGCGCGTGGCGGCCGCGACATTTGGCGCGATTCAAAGTCAAATTGCTCAGCGGTGACTGCCGACCCAGTCGAGTAGTTGCATATTGCGATCGGTGGGCACCCGATGGCCTGAGCCGAACAGGCTCGCTGCGGGGTGTAACGGTCGACGAAGCCAGCTACCAACGCGGACTTGAGGCACCATAATCCGTTTCCGAGCGTTCGCAGGCCGGCGCATCGGGTTGTCTAGCAGAACTCTCCCTCAGACTGTCAGAACCCCTTTTAAGCGAGCTCACTTGAGTCTCTCTCAGTACGTCTTGAGCGCGATGACCGAGACATTCGGATCAGGTGCCTGCTGAGGGATGTCAATCGTGAGTTTTCCCTCTGTCTGACGAAAGGTCAACGGCTTCCCGTTGGCTAGCAAGCGAGCCGACAGGACCCTTGCGTCGACGCCCGCAATCTCGCAGGGAGAAGAAGGCCAGTCGAAGATGTGCACATAGATGGACTTGTCATTCGCAGTGGTGCGCAAACCGGTGACTCCCTGAACGGGCCCGTAGGTTGTACCGTAAATCGCGTCGCCGTTGAGGGTGAGCCAATCCCCGATCGCTCGCAACCGCTGCTGAAACTCCGGCTGAATCTGGCCGTCCGGTTGAGGTCCGACGTTCAAGAGAAAGTTGCCGCCGCGGCTGGCCACTTCCACCAGACCCCGGATGAGCGTCTGCTCGGACTTGAAGTCGTGATCGTTCTTGTTATAGGCCCAGGTGTTGTTGATCGTCATACAGGTCTCCCACAGGCGAAAGTCTTCCGGCCGCGGAACTGTATTCTTCAGGCGCTTCGATACCTCCGGGTCAATGCCGGTAAGCTTAATGCCTTTGGTGGGAATAGCCGTGGGGATGAACTGTTCCGGGGTTTCATAGTCGGCATCCACACCAATTCGGTCGTTGACCAGCGTAGCCGGTTGCAGTTCGCGGATCATTTGGATCACCCGCTCCCCACTGTATTTCTTTTGGTCGTTCAGGCCGTCGAACCAGATCAACGCAGCCGGACCGTAGCGGGTGAGCAATTCTGTAAGTTGCAGCTGCATGTACTGGAGATAGCTTGGCCACTCCGGCCGCTGGGGCTCGCCATGCCAGTTTTCGCTGGCCAGCTTGGTTGTGTCCCGGAAGCCGGGATGGTGCATGTCTGGAGGCGAGTAGTAAAACCCAAGAGGCATGCCGTCATCGCCGCAGGCTTTGACCAGTTGCGCCACGATGTCTTTTCCATACGGAGTCCTGTTGATTTTGTAGTCCGTGTAGGCGGAATCGAACATGCAGAATCCATCGTGGTGTTTGGTGGTGAACACCATGTATTTCTGACCCGCAAGCCGAGCCAGATCCACAAAAGCCTGAGGATCGAACTTCTCTGGATTGAAGGTTTGCGGCAGGGCCCGATAGGCGGCCTCGGTGATTCCACCCGGCTCTGGCCTCATGATCGGCCAGGAAGCTTCGACGCTGGCCTGCGAGTAGGGCCCCCAATGGATGAACATCCCGAATTTGGCCTGGCGATACCAACTCGTGTGATCGCACGCGGCCATTTCGGCCCAACTCACGGGGGACAACAAAGGCGCCATAGAACCCGCCAGAGCAAGCTTGAGGAATTCACGACGATCTTGATGATGAGCGCTCATATGCGAAGATACGTTATTCTCCGAGAGAACAGGCTGTCAACCCGGAAATGCAAGCCAGTCATAGGGAAAACCCGTAATCGCTACCCCCTCGTACCTCGGGTAGGAACATCAGTTGAGCGCTCAAACCTGGGCGGTTGATCTCTGGAATCAGCCCCTCAGTCCAGGTGAAATACTTCTTCCATCGTCGCCCACCACTCGCCCTCTTGCCGATCCGCCACCGGGTCCTGCAGCGGCTCGATGATGGCCCACCACTCCTGTGTCTTCGGGTGCGCAGCCATCTTCGCCCAGTCCGCCTCTAAATCGCTGCCGTGGTATTCGAAGTAGCTGAAGAGAGTGTCGTCCTTGAAGTAAATGGAGTAGTTGCTGATATTGCAGTCCCGGATCATCTCCACCACCTCTGGCCAGACGGCCGAGTGGTACTTCCTGTAAGCCGCCGCCGCTCCCGGCTTCAGTCTGATGACCATTCCGAATCGCTTCATCTGCTGGACCTCTCTCCCCAATTCTCCATGGAGAGTAGACTAGACCGCCATCGTCTCGCAAGCGCTTAAATATCTGCTTGACGGATCATAATCGGGAAAAGTAGCATCGGTCTTCATTATCTGAGCGCTTATTAATGCCTAACGTCTCCTTAAATGCCGGCAACGGACTGCTCAAACACAGCGTCGCGGAGCGATTGCGCAAGGAGATTGTGAACGGATCGCTGCAGCCGGGCACGCGTATTGTCGAAGCTAAATGGGCAACCAAGTTTGGCGTCGCGCAAGCCTCTATACGGGAAGCGGTCAATATTCTGGCCCAGGCGGGGTTTGTGTCCAAAGCTTCTGGGCGTAGTGCGCGGGTGATCCATCTAAGCGAAGACGATGTCGCTCACATCTATCAGCTGCGTGGCGCCGTCGAGGGCCTGGCCGCGCGCCTTGCAGCAGAAACAAAGCCCAATTTGATTGTGCTGCAGGCCACGATGGACGTCATGCGGGAGTCGGCAAGCTCGGGGAACTGCGAGGGCCTGCTCGACTGCGATCTGCTCTACCATCTCGAACTCTGCGAACTCTCAGGCAATCCCTACGTCATACAGCACGCCCGGCGCATCCTGCTTCCGTTCTTCGCCTTTGTGCGCATGCGTGTGACTGCCAGCGGACAGGAGACGTCGGCCTGGCACCGGGACCTGGAAGCCCATCAACGGATCATCGATCTCTTGCGCGAAGGCGAGGGCGAAGTCGCAGAACAGTATGTGAAGAAGGCCATGGAACGATTCGCAAAAACCGCATATGACTACTGGGAAAAGCGTATCTCACACGCCGGCTGATCTCTCCGGCAAGATCATTCTGTTGACCGGCGGCGGTGATGGCATCGGCCGCGAGTGCGCTCTTGCTTACGCGCGGGCAGGAGCCACGGTCGCCATTCTCGACCGCGATCTGGAGACGGCTCGGCACACCGCGGCGGATGCGGGCGGTGACAGTCTGGCCTTCCATGTCGATGTGTCGGATGGCGAGGCAATTCGCGCTGCCATTAGTGCAGTGTTGCAACAGTTTGGGCGCATTGACGCGGTACATAACAACGCCGGGATCGCCAGCCCTTCGAAACCTCTCCACGAAACAACCGAGCAGGAATGGGACGACCTGCAACGCGTGAATCTGAAGTCTGTGTTCTGGACCACCAAGTTTGCCTTCCAAGCCCTGGCCGCGAGCAAGGGATCCATCCTGAATACTGCCAGCATGGTGGGACTGATCGGGCAGCTGAGCCATGCGGCTTATGTCGCCACCAAAGGCGGCATGATTTCGCTGACCAAGGCCATGGCCGCCGATTATTCCGGCTACGGAATTCGCGTCAATGCGGTTTGTCCTGCTGGAGTATGGACACCGATGCTGGAGAAGTGGTGCGGCGAGCAAGCGGACCCGGCAAGCATCCGCAACTATCTCGATGACATTCACTTGCTCGGACCATGCCCCCACGGGGACGTGATCGCGGATGCCGCAGTTTTCCTGCTTTCTTACCAAGCCCGCTTCATCACTGGTTGCATCCTGCCCGTGAGTGGTGGAGCAGAGCTGGGTTACAGGAGATAGCCAAGGGCGCGAGATGAAGAACTGCGTGATTCAATCCGTTTCAACCGTCGACGCACGCTTTGCGCTCCCTGAGGGGGCTGGTACCGATTCTGTCCACACCCGCAATGAATACTGCATGGCCGTGACGCGGTTGGCCGGCGATAGTCAGATTTCGGCGACCGGAATTGCGCTTACGCTTGGCGATGGAAATCGCTTAGTATGCGAAGCTATCGATTTGCTGGCCAAGCCGCTTGCCGGTCTGGAGATTAACGAGTTGATGTCGAACTTCGGAAAGTTCTCCCGCCGGCTCGCGGACCATCCGTCTCTGCGCTGGCTGGGGCCGCATAAAGGAGTCGTTCACCTCGCGCTCGCTTCAATCACCAATGCGTGCTTCGATCTCTGGGCTAAGAGCCGCGCGGTTCCTTTGTGGAAACTGCTGCTCGACCTGACCCCGGAAGAAATCGTCGCCGTCCTGGACCTCAGCTACGTTGAGGACGCATTGAGCGAGCAGGACGCGCTCGCGATTCTGCGCGCAAAGCTTGCAACTCGCAACCTTCGCGAGCCGATCCTCCAGACTGGGTATCCAGGCTATGACACCTCTGTCGGGTGGATGGCCTATGACGACGTAAAGGTTCGCGAACTCACGGCGCGCGCCATCGGCCGTGGCTTTCGTGCCTTCAAGCTGAAGGTCGGATCAGCGGATGAATCGCGCGACCTGCGCCGTGCTGCCATGCTGCGCGGCGTGGTCGGCGAGGCTGGAATTTTGCTGTTTGACGCCAACCAGCATTGGAACCTGCCCGGCGCACGCCGCATCTGTCGAGAACTCGCGCAGTTCAAGCCGCTATGGATAGAAGAGCCAACCCACCCGGACGATGTGTACGCGCATGTGGTGCTGGCACGCGAACTCGCACCGGTAAAAATCGCAGCGGGTGAGCACATACCCAATCGCGTCCTCTTCAAGAACTTTCTCCACTACGGAGGAGTCCATTTCGTCCAGGCGGATTGCACCAGGCTCGCGGGCGTCAGCGAGTTTCTCACCGTCAGCTTGATGGCAAAGAAGTTTGGTCTGCCCATCGTGCCCCACGTCGGGGACATGGGCCAGTTACATCAGCACCTGGTGCTCTTCAATCACGTCGCTCTTGATCATGAAGTAGTCTTTCTCGAACACATCCCGCACCTCAAAGATCACTTTGTTTTCCCCGCACAGGTTAGCGGTGGCTTATACAAAACACCCCAGGAGCCGGGCGCATCCTCTGACATGATCCTGAACGCGGGCGAGCATGGTTAGATGACCTCTTCTCTCCCTATAGGCATCGCGCTCACCCTGCTTGCGGGGTTGATGTCGGGCAACTGCATGTTGCCCTTGAAATTCAATCGGCGTTGGAAGTACGAGAACACCTGGCTCGTCTTCAGCGTCGTCTCTCTGGTCTTACTGCCTTGGGCACTTGCGCTGGGTCTTGTCGGCCATCTTTTCGAAACCTACCGTAGCCTTTCCATGTTCCAGATCGCGGTCCCATTCCTCTTCGGAATTGGATGGGGAATCGCAGAGGTTCTCTTCGGGATTTCGGTCGTGCGCTTGGGTCTTGGCCTCGCCTACGCCATCATTGTCGGACTGGGCGCTCTTCTAGGTACTCTGGTGCCGTTATTCGTTCAGCATCGTTCTCAGGTGGATGAAAAAGCATGGATCGAGATCCTCGCCGGCGTGGCCGTCATGATCGCCGGGATCGCCCTGTCAACGCGTGGCGGACAGATTCGAGAGCGGCATGCAATCGATGGGCGCGGGCCTAAGATAGATTTGTCGACCCCGCCCTCGAACAAATACCTTAGCGCAATCCTGCTCGCGATCTTATGTGGCGTCATGGCGCCCATGCTCAATTTTTCCTTCGCCTTCGGCCAGGACATCGCACATCAGGCAGTACGGCTCGGCAACACTGAACTACACGCGGCCTATGCAGTTTGGCCAGTTGGATTGGCAGGAGGATTCCTACCCAACATCGCCTATAGTCTTTACCTGCTGCAAAAAAATAGAACCTGGGCTCGATTCAAGTTGGACTCGCCAGACATGCTTTTGGCAATTCTCATGGGTGCCCTGTGGATGGGAGCCTTCGCGCTCTACGGCATGAGTTCCAGTTATCTTGGTTCGCTTGGAACCTCGATCGGCTGGGGACTATTCCAGATATTCATGATCATGACGGCGACGCTGTCGGGGGTCGTCACCGGTGAATGGAAGAGAGCTCCGGCCTCATCGAGGCTGTTACTGACGTCCGGCTTTGCTTGCCTGGCCGTCGCCACCACATTGCTGGCGATGGGGAATCAGTGAAAAGGTGCGATTCGTGCTGACAATTGTGCCATGCCTATCATCCTCCATAGCTGCGATGGCTCACGGCGAGGCCCGCGAGGTGAAGCTAGGCAGTCTCGGTGCGCCACTTGCATGTTTGGCTCGCATCATGGGATGATGAGTTTCCCACTCATTCCCCTTCTGTGCCGGTGGAGGAGCCGCTCCCACTCCTAGCCGTTGTGGAGTTTCCCTGTGGCCCGGGCCGCGCCACAAGAGAGCTCCGTCCGAATTGTGAGGGAGTTCCGCTCGCCGGCAACCTCGCAATGCTTGCAGCTTGCAGTCACGGTGATTTGATGCGTCTGCGGCGTCCATGCCCCCAATTGCGGTGGCCTCGTTGATGTTCGCCGTCCTGCTTGTAGCATCGCCCGCTGCCAGCGCACGCGACGATGCGGCCACCTCGTCGACGCTCGACTCGCGTACCCGCCGCGCGCTCGACAAGGCGCTCGATGAAGGGTTCGCCGCGTCGGGTATGCCCGGGACCACGGTCGGTTTGTGGATTCCGGGCCAGGGAAACTGGGGTGGCGTCGCGCGGGGTTGCCGATCTGGAGACGCGCCGGCCAATGACGCCCGGCCTGCAAGCCCCGATCGGCAGCATCACGAAAACCTACACCGTCCTGATCGCCCTGCAGTTAGTTGGTCAAGGTAGGCTGGGACTCAACGACACCATCGACCGGTGGTACCCGTGGATCGACGATGCGTCGCTCATCACGGTGAAGATGTTGATGAACCACTCGAGCGGCATCGCCGACATCGGCCAACAGCAGGTCGACCTGCACTGTGCCGACCCGGAGCACTTCGTGAACCCCTCGCATCGACGACATCGCACCGGGCGGGAACTACGGCCTCGGTGTTGTCGTTCAGCTCGACCCGCGGACCAACAAAGTCATCTCGCTCGGCCATGCCGGGAGTGAACCGGGCTATGCGGCCAACGTCCAGTACTACGTGTGCTCGGGAGCCGTGTGGGCGCTACTGGGCAACGCCGATGGCGGAACCGGTGAAGCCTTCGTGGCCGTTCTCAAGGCGCTCCAGCCCGTCGTCGAACCTCTGGTCACGTCACCATCCGGCTGCAGGGCGCCGGAGACCGCCACACCGGCAATGGGAACCAGCGGCGATTGAAGAGACTCGACTTCGTGATGCATGCGTACGGGAGCGCCCGGGAGCCCCTTCGGCAGCCCACTATGCCCGCGAAGTGGAAGTCTGCCGGCGCGCCTTTTCCTCAAGAAAAGACGCACTTCGCTAAACTTGCCAGTGCAGAGTAGAAGTAAATATGCGTTAAAAGCATCCAGTCTGTATCTAATCTTTGAGTGGCAACATCCCGCCTAAATTAAGTCGGCGTAACCTCACGACGCATCCCAGATGGTCATGACGAGCGCTGAAGCATGATTGCGTGGTGCCAAGGCTCCGGGCCTTCGTTCCCCTGGCGCGTTCTGCGGCCATTGAATCCAGATCAAACCAATCAAACGGCCAACGTGCTCAAAGGGTGCATGCGCGAAATTTGAGCACCTTCATGAAACAAAGGACTTAGCTGCTGCTTGAACGCAAGGTCATCTTGCCATGGCAGCGGCGGTCTTAATTCATCGATGGGACTGGGCGCGAGCGGATCAGGAGGTGGTTCGCCGAAGATATGCGCTTCCGCTTCATTCTTCGCGCCTGACTCAATCGCTCGGGGCGGGTAGGCAGGATTCTAACCCTGACACCCGCCCAAGAGCAGGGGAGGGCTTCGAGCCCCTGGGGCATGCTTTTTGGGGAAAAACAAATNNGGGCCTGCGTCCTGGGCTATTTTCAGGTCGTCCCTCCGGGGACTGAGTTCCGCACTACCCCCGATGGCGCGCCCCGCAACACCGCGGCTACACGAAGCAACCAACGACAGTCGAACGCCTTCATGAAGTTCTTTTAAGAATTTCCGAGGCTTACTAGTTGTATTATTCCGGCACTGGGAAGACAACGAACTGTAAACGCCAAATTTCCTCCGTTTGGCGATAGACAGCCGAACCCATTTCGCGTGCTTGATTGAAAAGGTGAAGCGTTGCCTTTTAATGCCAAAGTCTTGGTTAGTTACTGGCCGAATGCGCTGCTTGGCGCCTTCCTGATAGGTCTTGCGCTAGATTTCTTCTTTCGGTTTTTCTGCCCCGCTGTCATGCTGCGCTTCTCTCTCAAGCGGATCGCTAAAAGCCTGCGGCGCCCGGAAATAGCACACCCGCAGACGGGTGGCGATCCGCATGCACTGATGGGCCGCGTCAAGTCAGGGGCAAGATTCTCGGGACTCTGGGCCAATTACTCGAAGACTCTTCATGCCCAACGTGGAACAGATGAGCCTGGGCAGCAGAGGATTTCTCGCTGGCGCGCCACCGCCCTGGCTGAAGCTTTCTTCACCCAGCAAGCGTTGGTGGATTCTCCGCTGCGCACAGAGTACTTCAAACACCTTCCAGGCATCCTTACCGGCCTCGGGATCATTGGCACTTTCGCCGGCTTGATCCGGGGCCTCAATCATTTCGACGTGTCACTGGAACCGGAGAAAGTCCAACTCGCACTCGGCAACCTGATTAAGGCGGTGGGCCACGCCTTCTACTTTTCTGCGGCAGCGATTTGCCTGGCGATATTTTTCACTTTCTTGGAAAAGCTTTTGTTGAACATGTGCTACCGGCAGGTCGAAGCGATTCAACTGGCCATCGACGGAATTTTTCATGCGGGCGTGGGGGAAGAGTATCTGGAACGCCTGGTAAAGGCATCCGAGACATCCGCGACGCAAGCTCTCCATATTAAGGATGCCCTGGTCGCCGATCTCAAACAGATTTTGACCGAGATGACTGCCCAACAGGTATCAGCCTCGGCCCGAGACAGCAGCCAAATATCCACGGACGTGGGCAAGGTG
>PLZN01000409.1 GCA_003152195.1 Acidobacteriaceae bacterium | reverse complement strand
TTGTTGAGGCCGTCGGCGACGGTAGGGTTAGATCTCGGCGATCGGTTCAGCCACTATTGTCTTCTGAACGCGGAAGGCGAGGTGATTGAAGAAGGGCGGATGCATACCACAGAAGCCGCACTAAGGCGTCATTTCGGCGATGGGCCTCGCGGCACGCTGAAGCCCGTACCCTTCCAACCAGAGAGTTTTTCCGCAGCCTGTAAAGCCCACATTGATTACATTGCGTTTACGCCGGGGATAAATTCCCGGCCTACCCTAAAACCGACTTTTTCCGCAGCCCGCAAAACCCTGACCTACCAACCCCGACTTATCAAAGCGAACCCGATCTACCCGAGATTCCATCCGCAACGTTCGCTTAACGTTGTCGGTTTTGTTTCTTATCGGTCGTCCACCGGCGTTGCCGACCCACGGGGCATTGAAACGGGTCTGTTTCTTATTAGAAAGCCGCACACGCGGTCTTGTCTGGTGCTGCGTAACAGAAAATCCGGGTACGCTGGGGGCTTCAGCAGTCATCGTGTTGCTCGTTCACGGGCCATTAGCCAGATCTGCTTCTGAGCAAAGCGCCGGGTGCCCCCAAACCGCGTGCACCAGGTTCGCCCCGCGTACAGGGCCCAGCATCGAGACGTCTGCTCTGAGCAGAGCCGTTTTGGAACTGGGCCCGCTCGAGTCTCTGGCGAAGACTGGCGGCAAGCTCGGCTACCAGCTCCAGCTTGCCGGTGAGTTTCGGCGTCACCTCGGGTTCGGCCAGCGCGAGTTGCGACTGCAGCAGCAGCCCGGTTATGGTGGATTTCAATTCGCTTTCCAGCACGGACGCGGCGGCGCGCAGAGCCACTACCTGCTGCTGTTCCCGGCGCCCAATCGCCGCCTGCACCTCGCGCGCCAGGCGCGAGCCGCCGGATAGAGCGAAGTTGATCTGCAATGGTACCGCCATGCCGGAGTTTCTCCACAACAACTCGGCGCCGGCGGGATTGGCCTCCGCCATGCAGCTGTCCAGCACGACTACCGAGTAGTCCCGGCGGCGAAGTGCGGCCAACCCGGCGCGATGGGTGGCGGCAACCTCCACGGGATAGCCCAAGGTATCGGCGAGCGAGACGGCGAAGGTCCCGGCTTCGGCCATGGGACTGACGATGAGGACACTATGCGGGGCAAGTGAGGGCACAACCACCTCCTAAAGGTGCGGCTGGATAACGTTGCGATTGGATCGGAATACCCGGGCTGCGGGTGGCCACCGTGGGAATCAGTTGGCAGGGTCTCGCACGGCATGGCCGTCCGCATCATTTTCCGCCGCATTGTGGTCGGTGATGCCATATTCCTTGAGCTTGCGGTAAAGCGTCGTCTTTCCGATACCCAAGAGGCGGGCAGCCAGAAGCTTGTCTCCATTCAGTTTGCGCAGGGTCTCGAGAATGGCCTGTTTCTCCAACTGCGCCAGGGGCAGGACCGGGCCCCGCGCAGCGCCGGCGGCCGCCAGAGCCGGCGCGGCAACCACCACTGGACGGCGATTCTGCAGATGAAAGTTTTGTAGCTGGGTCGGCAGATCGCCCAGGTGAAGGACAGGACCGGAGGAGAGGGTGCAGGCGCGATCGATCGAATGCTCCAGCTCGCGAACGTTGCCCGGCCATTCGTACTCCATCAGGATGCGCAGAGCATCGTCGCTCAGGGTGTGAGCCGTGCCGGTTTCGCGCGACATCCGATCGAGGAAGTGCCTGGCCAGCAGGGGTATGTCCTGCTTGCGCTCGCGCAGCGGAGGAATCCTCAGGTTCACGACACTGAGGCGGTAATAGAGATCCTTGCGGAAGCGCCCCTGTTCTACCATCGCCGCCAGATCGCGGTTGGTCGCCGCCAGAATACGGACGTTGATGGATATGCGATGGGTAGCGCCGACCGGACGCACTTCCTTTTCCTGCAGGGCGCGCAGCAGTTTGGCCTGCAAATCAAGCGGCAGCTCGCCAATCTCATCGAGAAAGACCGTGCCTCCCTGGGCCGAAGCCAGCAGACCGTCCTTGGAACGGTTGGCCCCGGTGAATGCCCCTTTCACGTAGCCGAAGAGCTCACTCTCCATCAGGGTGGGCACCAGAGAACCGCAGTCGACGGGAACGAACGGGCGATCGGCGTGGGGACCGTTGGAATGAATCGCGTGCGCCACCAGCTCCTTGCCCACGCCGCTTTCGCCCAGGATCAGCACCGGGTGCGAGCTTTGCGCCACCTTAGCCAGAATGCGGTACAGCTTGTCCATCTCCGGGCTGCGGCCAATCATGTTGCCCAGGCCCTGCGGAGAGCGCAGGGATTCGCGCAGCCGGCGGCTGGCGCCTTCCACGTTGCGGCGTTCCATCGCGCGCTCCAGCACCGCGGCCAGTTCGTCCATGGCAAAGGGCTTGCTGAGGTAATCCGTGGCCCCGGTGCGCATCGCCTCCACCGCGGCGGGCACCGAAGCGTACGCCGTCATCACCACCACGCCCAGGTCCGGATTGAGCGCCTTGAGCTCGTTCAACAGCCCCAGGCCTTCCCCTAGAGGGGCCTGGAGGTCGAGCAGCAAGATGTCAACACCCCGATCGCGCAACAGGGAACGCGCCGCCGCGATCGTGGAAACGGTTTCCGCCACCAGACCAAGGTCAGCCGCGATCTCGCAGCACGCCGAACGTATGGCTGCATCCTCGTCGACTACCAGAAGATGAAGCTTGCCGGTGCGCTCCACAGGTCGCGACATAGTTGCCACAGGAAATGTAACTGGAACAGTTATCGCCATTGTACGCAGATTCCTTCCTGGCTTGGTAGAGGAACTTCCTCACCTGCCTGTTCTATCGACACTTATATCGGCACCGTGCAGCACCTTCGCGCAAAAACATGCAGGGGACGATTTCTCTGTTCAATGACCACCCCCCCGCAATGCCGACCCCTTCGTTGGCCGCCTGCTCTTCCGGGTTCATCTCCGATTTCGTGCTTGCGGCGATAGAGCATGGCAGCAACAATGACCGAAGAAAGGGACCCGAAGAATTTGCCCGAAAAATGGGAGCGAAGACTCAGATCGAAGACCGCTCCGCCGGAAGCTATCGTTCTTGCTTGCACCGGACCCTTTCTCCTGATCCCTTCACCTGATCCCTTTACCTGACTTTGCAGCTGACCTGCTTGCATACCGCAGAACAATGCACGTATCACGCCACTCCAGCCGTTCGCCCGGTTTAGGAGGTAAGTCGTTGGATCGGAATCACTTAGAAAATCGGGGCCGGGGGCTTCTCGCGTTTCCTCGTCCGCGCAAGTTCCAAAATGGAACATCAACCCCGCGTCCGTCCGGCTGTAACTCCAATCCAGAGGGTGCTTTACGATCGTGATTTCATTTCGGGAACCCACCCTGCCGTTTCCGAAACGGGAAACGGAGGCGCAGCAACCCCCCGGATTTGCTGGCGGACCTTCGTAAGTCAGCGAACTTCATGCGGTCCCGGCCAGCCGGCACCGCACACGCGGCCATTTGTTGATGCCGCGCAGCAGGAAATCCGGGTCCGGCCGTGGCTCTCATACAATCAGGGAATGAACAAAGAGGAAAAATCCGCGGCGGCGTTCTTCCGGCCCCATGACCGCGCCCCCGGGGCCATGCGACCGCTGCACCTCACGCCTCATTACACGTCGATGGCCGAGGGCTCGGTGCTGATCGAAGTGGGCCACACCCGGGTGCTGTGTAACGCCACCATCGAACCTGGCGTGCCCGGGTGGTTAAAGAACAGTGGCCGGGGATGGGTAACAGCGGAATATGGCATGCTGCCCCGAGCTACGCTGACCCGGACCCCGCGCGAATCGGAGCGCGGTAAGGTGGGCGGCCGGACACACGAAATCCAGCGGCTGATCGGGCGTTCCCTGCGCTCCGTGGTCGACATGCAGGCGCTGGGCGAGCGCACCGTCATCCTGGATTGCGACGTCCTGCAGGCCGACGGGGGCACGCGGACGGCTGCCATCACCGGAGCCTGCGTGGCCATGACCATTGCCTTCCGGCGGCTGGCCGAGGCGGGAACGCTGAAGAAATTGCCGCTGACGCAACTGGTTGCCGCCACCAGCGTCGGTATCGTCGAGGGGGTGACGCTGCTCGACCTGGCCTATGAAGAGGATTCCCAGGCTGAGGTGGACATGAACGTGGTCATGACCGAGGGCGGCGGATTGGTGGAAGTGCAGGCGACCGCGGAGCGCCACGCATTCCCCCGGGAAAAATTGTTGGAGATGATGGATCATGCCCAGCGCGGGATCATCGAACTGATAGCGGCCCAGCGTGCGGCGCTGACGCTGCAGTAGAACTTGTTCGCTGGCGCAGAAAAATGAAAATGCTAGCGCAAGAACGGCTCGACGGGCGAGCTTCATTTAGAATGAGCCGCGGGAAGCAAGCGCAAAAATTGAGAGGGAATGAGCAATGGCAACCATCAAGCTGACACCTGGAAAACTGGCGGGTCTCAAGGCCGTCTCGGATGCACGCGGGGTCATCGCCGCGGCTGCTATGGATCAGCGCGGCTCGCTGAAGAAGTCACTGGCCAAAGAGAAGGGCGTTTCCGACCTGCCCGACTCGGCCCTGGTCGAATTCAAGGAACTGGTCACCGACGTCCTCACCCGGTATGCCTCGGCGATCCTGCTCGACCCCGAGTACGGGCTGCCTGCGGCCAAGCGGCGCCATGGCAAAGGCCTTCTGCTGGCCTACGAGAAGACCGGCTACGATGCAGACACGCCGGGACGGCTGCCCGACCTTCTCGACCACTGGTCGGTGCGCAGGCTGAAGGAGGCGGGCGCGGACTGCATCAAGGTGCTGCTCTACTACACCCCCTTTGAGAAAAGCGATATCAACGATCAAAAGCATGCCTTTATCGAGCGCATCGGCGACGAATGCCGGGCCCACGACATCGCCTTCTTTCTGGAGTTCGTCGGCTATGACGTCCACGGAAACAGCGAGAAGTCGGTCGAGTACGCCAAGCGGAAGCCGGAGATCGTATCCGGGTCCATGGCCGAATTCGGCAAGGAAAAATATCTGATCGACGTGCTGAAGGTAGAGGTTCCGGTGCAAATGGAGTTCGTCCAGGGCACCCGGGCCTTCAAGGGCGAAGGCGCTTATACCCGTGCCGAAGCGCTGCACCACTTTCAGGATGCCGCTACCATGACCCACAAGCCGTTCATCTACTTATCCGCCGGGGTGAGCAACGCCGTCTTCACCGAGACCCTCGAGTTGGCCGCCGAGAGCGGCACCACCTTCAATGGCGTGCTCTGCGGCCGCGCGACCTGGAAGGATGGCATCGCAGTCTATGCCAAGGGCGGAGCCAAGGCCTTTGAGGCGTGGCTCAACGATCAGGGGGTGAAGAACATCCAAAACGTCAATCACAGCCTGGAGGCGGCACACTCCTGGTTTCCCAAGGTCGGGGTCACGGCCGCTGAGGTGCTGGCGCTGGCGTAGGGCATTTTTTCCTGCCCGGGCATTCGCACCGTCACGGTTGCGAATGCCCTATTCCCACTCTATGGTCCCAGGCGGCTTGGACGTGATGTCGTAGACCACGCGGTTAATGCCGTGGATCTCGTTGACGATGCGGCTGGAAATCTTCTTCAGCAGAGCGTAAGGCAGCGGCACCCAGTCGGCGGTCATGCCATCTTCGGAATGCACGGCGCGGATGGCGCAGGTGTAAGCATAGGTGCGCTGATCGCCCATCACCCCGACGCTCTTGACCGGGAGCAGCACGGCAAAGGACTGCCAGATCTGCTGGTATAGCCCGGCCGCCTTGATTTCCCTGACCACGATGTCGTCAGCCTCCTGCAGCAGCGCCACCCGCTCCGCCGTAACCTCACCCAGAATGCGCACCGCGAGCCCGGGGCCGGGAAAGGGCTGGCGCTCCAGGATCTCGGCCGGCATCTCCAGATCGCGGCCGATGCGCCGCACCTCATCCTTGAACAAATCGCGCAAAGGTTCGATCAGCTTCAGCTTCATGGTTGCCGGCAGTCCGCCGACATTGTGATGGCTCTTGATNNACTCGATCACATCGGGATAGAGCGTCCCTTGCACCAGCCAGGCCACCGCTTCCCCTCTTGATTGATCCTCGAGGATGCGACTGGCCTGGTCGTCGAAGACGGCGATGAATTCGCTGCCGATGATCTTGCGCTTGGTCTCGGGATCCGTGACCCCAGCCAGCCGGGCCAAAAATCGGTCGCTCGCGTCCACCGCTACCAGCCGCAAGCCCAGCTTGTCGCGCATGTTGCTCTGGACCTGGAGAAACTCGTTCTTGCGCAGCACGCCGTTATTGACAAAGACGCAGGTGAGCCGGCCGCCGATGGCGCGCTCCACCAACACCGCGGCAACCGAGGAATCGACGCCTCCAGAAAGCGCGCAGAGGGCGTGACCGTCGCCCACCTGCTCGCGGATGGCGGAGACCGTCGACTCGATGAAGTGGGCGGCCGTCCAATTGGGCTCGGCATGGCAGATGCGGAAGAGGAAGTTGCGTAGCAGCTCCGTTCCGCGGGGGGTGTGCCGCACCTCGGGGTGAAACTGCACTGCCCAGATGCCGCGCACGGGATCGGCGATGCCGGCCACGGCATTGGCGGTACGCGCGGTCAGATGAAAGCCGGGCGGCAACTCCATGGCCTCATCCCCATGAGACATCCACACATCGAGAGACGGGGGCAAGCCGGCAAACAATGCGCTGCCGCCGTCCACGATCGAGACCTGGGCGGGGCCGTATTCTCGTTTCTCTGCCGGGCGCACCTTGCCGCCCAGATGATGAGTAAGAAACTGGAGGCCATAACAAATACCCAGGATGGGCAATCCCAGAGCCAGCAAGCCCGGGTCCGCGGCGGGCGCATCCACGTCGTACACCGAGCAAGGACCGCCGGAGAGAATAAGCCCGATCGGTTGGTTGGATTGGATCTCGGCGATGGAAGCGGTACAGGGAAGGACCACCGAGAAGACGTTCTGCTCCCGTACGCGCCGCGCGATCAGTTGCGTGTATTGGCCGCCAAAATCCAGGATGACGATCGAGGAGGTGTGCATCCCCTAGTTTTTCAGGGTTTCCCTAAGTGAGCAAGAGCGGGAATTGCAGCCGAGCGGGACGGCTTCCCCAACTCCCGGCGCAAGCAACTGTCACTGTTTCTCACTGGTTCCCCGCCAGCCTTTCCGCGCCTCCAATTGCAAAAGCAATGGTGGGGCTTCGCCCTCTTTTTCGTCCCACGTACGCTGGCGCGAACGTGGGGCACCCGTCCGGCTTCGGTGGTCCGCCTACTTTGGCTTTGCTCGGGGACCGTTGGGATGATAGAGGCGCCAGAACTGGACAAAGGCAGCCAACCGCGCCACCTGAAAGAAATCGTTGGCCACCAGGTAGAGCAGCGTGACGGCAGCCAACCATAGGGAGAGCGCGGTGCCGGTCATGTCGGCTTCAAAGGGCAGCGGAATCGCCGAGAACACCATGGCCAGCACCACAAGCGCCAACTTTACGATGCCCAGCACCAGGTTCACCTCAACCAGCTTGCCGGTGAGGATGCCCAGGCGTAGGCTGCGCGCCAAGCTGCGGAAGACGCCTGTACCCTCCAACATCGCCAGCAGGGGAGCGATGGAAAAAACCCAGCTCAACAAGGCCCACAGGGTAAAGCCGCCCAGCGACAGGCAGATGACCCAGGCGCTGTAAGCCACCAGGCTCGGCGTGGAGCCGTTGAGGGTCGCATCCGCGGCCCAGAGGATCCCGCGATACCATCCCAGGCAGGCCGCGAGGAGGGCCATCAGGCGCAGGAGTTGCAGCAGGATTAGGGTCAGCGGAGCCGGACGCAGCGCTGCATCCAGGCGCGTGAGCACGGCGCTCCGGCCAAGCCCGGAGACGATGGCCCAGCCCACGGCCAGCAACGGCGCCAGCCAGAGGGCAACATGCAGAATCAGTGGAGTAACCACCGCGGCTGCGGCCGCCAGCTGCTGCTCAGCCTGGGAGGGGTCCTGGAGGGAGAAATCGGAGAGGCTTACAGGAACACTGGCCACAATTCTCGAGCCCTGGTAGTAGAGGATTGCCGCCGCGGGAATGCCAAAGCCCCAGCGCCAGAGCAGCTCCCATCCCAGCAGGCTCGGGCGCTCCCAGCAATGGGCGCAGATGTGTACCAGGGATTGTGTTCCACGCACCGTCAGGCTATTTCACCACGATGTTGATGAGCTTGGCGGGCACCACCACCACCTTGACGATCTGCTTGCCGGCGATGGCTGCCTGCACCTTACCCTCGGCCAGCGCCGCCCGCTGCATGGCCTCGGCATCGGCGTCCGGCAGCAGCCGCACCACGGCGCGCAACTTGCCGTTGACCTGCACCGGCACTTCCAGCTCCTCTTCGCGGGCCAGATCGGGATCGAAGCCAGGCCACGGCTGGCACAGAAGTGAACCGGTCCCGCCTATCTCGCTCCAGAGCTCGGCCGCCAGGTAGGGGGCGAAGGGCGCCAGCAGCAGGATGAGCGAAGGCAGGATCGCGGCCAACAAATCCGCCGAGCCCGGCATCTCCGCCAGGCCGGGCTCGGCGGCGGTGATTTCGTTCACCAATTCCATGACCGCCGCGATGCAGGTGTTGAAGTGCCAGCGTCCGGCGAAATCCTGGGTGATCTTGCGTATCGTCTGGTGCAGCTTACGCAGAAGCGCCTGGGCCAGAGGGGAGGCTGGCGCGGCCGGGCTGCGGCCTCGCTTGGAAGCGCCGCGAACCTGATCCCGGTAGCGCATCACCAGCCGGTAGACCCGGCCGAGAAAGCGGCTGATCCCTGCCACCCCATCCTCCTGCCATTCCAGATCGCGGTCCGGCGGGGCGGCGAAAAGCGCGTACATGCGGGTGGCGTCGGCGCCGTAACGGGCAATCATCTCGTCGGGCGAGACCACGTTGCCTTTGGATTTGGACATCTTGGCGCCATTGCGGATGACCATGCCCTGGGTAAAGAGCCGCGTGGCCGGCTCGTCATTGCGGATCAAGCCGAGATCCCGCATCACCCGGGTCCAGAAGCGGGAGTAGATCAGGTGCAGGATGGCGTGTTCCACCCCGCCAATGTACTGATCGATAGGAAACCAATAGCCGATTTTCTGCTTGCTGAAGGGCGCCGATGCATTGCGGGCGTCGGGATAACGGTAGAAGTACCAGGACGAGTCGACAAACGTGTCCATGGTGTCGGTCTCGCGCCTGGCCGGCCCTCCACACCGGGGACAGGTCACATTCACGAAGGCAGGGATCCGGGCCAGCGGCGAGCCGCCCTCCTGCGTGATCTCCACCTCCTCGGGTAAGAGGACGGGGAGCTGATCGTCGGGCACGGGAACGATGCCGTCCTTAGGGCAATAGAGCACGGGGATGGGCGCTCCCCAATAGCGCTGGCGGCTGATGCCCCAATCCTTCAGCCGGAAGGTGACGGTGGGCTGGCCAAAGCCATGTTCCTGGGCGAACGCCGCCAGCTGGTGCTGTGCCTCCTGGCAACCCAGACCGTTGTAGGCGCCGGAGTTGATCAGCAGGCTGTCTTCTTCGGTGTACGGCAGCGCCGGCTCCTCCCGTTGACCGGCGGCGGGTGGCTCGCCGGTGCGCCGGGGCAGAACGACGATGCGAATCTCGAGGCCGTGTTTTTTGGCGAACTCGAAGTCGCGCTGGTCGTGCGCGGGCACGGCCATGATCGCCCCGGTGCCGTAGCCCATGAGNNTGGCATAGTGCCCGGTGAAGCTGCCGCGCTTGTCGATGGCGGCCGGGTCATCGGTCTCGCGCGCCTTCTTCTGCTCGTCCAGCAACGACACTACTTCAGCGGCCAACCGTTCGTCGGCCTGGGCAAATTGCTTGACCAGCGGGTGCTCGGGCGCCAGCTGCAAGCTGGTGGCGCCGAAGATAGTATCGATGCGCGTGGTGTACACCGGGATCCTGGTGCCGGTCTTCTCGATCTCCTCAACGGTAAAGTCCGCCGGCGGGGGCAAGGGAACTTTGCCGTGATCCCGCCCGGTCTCTTCCCCTGGCGGCTCGGCGGTATCGAGAAAAAACTCGACCGTCGCGCCCGCACTGCGCCCGATCCAGTTGCGCTGNNATGGTGCGCACCTTCTCCGGCCAGCCGGGCAGTTTGTCCAGCCCGTCGAGCAGCTCCTGGGCGTAGTTGGTGGTGCGCAGAAACCATTGCTCCAGGTCGCGCTGTTCCACCACCTCATCTTCGTGCCGCCAGCAGCGCCCGTTGATCACCTGCTCGTTGGCCAGCANNCCAGCATGCGCAGGAAAAACCACTGCGTCCAACGGTAGTAGTCGGGCAGACAGGTGGTTATTTCGTTCTGCCAGTCATAACTCAGCCCCAGCCGCTCCATCTGCCGGCGCATGTGGGCGATATTGTCCAGGGTCCATTTGCGCGGCGGGGTGTGGTTCTTGAGGGCCGCATTTTCTGCCGGGAGTCCAAAGGCATCCCATCCCATGGGGTGGAGCANNAGCATCTCCAGCACGTAATACTTTGGCTTGGCGCTGCTTTCGGGCTCGGCGCGGTAAAGCTCCGGTTGCTCGGCCCAGCGCTGCTGCCAGCGCACTTCGATCTCCGCCGGATCATAGCGGTCGTCGTGCCCCAGCGCCGTCGTCTGGGCATAGGCCGCCGGCGTGGCGGCAACCCCCACGCCGGATGGGGAATCCGGTTTGTTTATTGTGTCGGGCATCGTCATTCCCGATTGTAACTGGGGACCGAGGGTGCCCGGGCGACCAGCGAGCGCAGCACGCTGACGTTGCGCAGGTCATCGTCCGGTTCATCGACCGGCGTTTCCGCCAGGAAGGCGGCTTGGGCGAAGCGCGGATCATTCAGCAGACGGCGAAAGGGAGCGATGCCGATGGTGCCTTGGCCGATGTGCTCATGGCGATCCAGATGCGAGCCGCGCGGCGCCTTGGCGTCATTCATATGCCACACGCGAACGCTCTCGCATCCCAGCAGGTCTTCGATCTGATCCACCGTCGTCTCATACCCTTCGGGGCTGACGATATCGTAACCGGCCACGTGGGTGTGGCAGGTGTCGAGGCAGGCCGCGACCCGTGCGATCGACCGCAAGCGGGCAATGAGCTCGGCCACGTGCTGCAGAGAGGCGCCCAGAGAGAACTCGGAACCGGCCGTGTTCTCGATCAGAAGGGTGAAGGGGGTCTGCGCCCAGAGTAGCCCGTCCAATGCGCGCGCGATGGACTCGGCCGCCAACCGCAGACCCTCCTCCCGGGTGAGGCCTTTCCAAGAACCGGGATGCAGAACCAGATACTCGGCGCGGAGCGCGAGGGCGCGCTCTACTTCACCTCGCAGGGCCTGGATGGAGTTGGCCCGCACCGGGCTGTACTGGCTGCAGAGGTTGATCAGGTAGCTGGCGTGAATGACCAGCGGTGAGCAGGCGTAGAGCGAGCGCAGCTCCGTCATGCGGTCGCAGTCCTGGGGCGCGATCACGCTACCGCGCCACATACGCGGGCTGGAAGAAAAGATCTGAAAGGTGTTGGCGCCGATGGCGTGGGCGCGCTCGGCGGCGCGGAAGACTCCGCCCGCGGTGGGCAGGTGAATGCCCACCCGGCGCGGTGGTGCTGCTGGTTGGCTCACCATCCTGTTCCAGTGTAGATGGAAGGGACAAGGTTCGGTTCTACTCTCCGTCGCCATGGTGTGAGGCTGCGCCGTATTTGACCACCGCAAGATGCAGGCGAGTGCGCACGTTGAACCCCAGCCTTTCGTACAAGCGAACGGCAGTGACGTTTTCCGCTCTCAGGTGCAGAATCGGCGTCTCCCCTCGCTTCACTATCCGGGAGATCAAAAGGGACAGGAGAGCGTTTCCGTATCCTCGACCTCTGAATTCAGGATGGGTGCAGACTGCGCTGACTTCAGTGAACCCGGTAAGGTGAAGCCGCTCTCCTGCCATCGCCACTAACGACCCGGAATCGTGAATCCCAAGATAGGAGCCGAGTTCGATCGTTCGGGGGAGAAAGGGACCCGGCTCGGTCAGCGTCGTCAAGGCAAACATCTCCGGGACGTCGGCCTCGGTCAGTTCCCGGAACACCTGATCCTCGTTTCCGGGAACCGGCGTCTCACAAACCATCTGATAGATTTGCCCGCCGTGAAGTAAGGCCCAATTGGGGGGGCAGGACTGGCTTCGCGTCGAGAAATAAGGCGGCGACTTTTTCCGGGAATACTTCCTGAAGAGCTTCGTAGGAGGCCGCCGATTGATTGGCCAAGGCTCCAAAAGGGGCCACGTCATTCGGGAAGCGCTTTGCCAGACTGTTGCCTTGCGATAAATGGCGCTGCTCCGTGGATAGGGCGTGCCAGATTGGGTTGTCGAGCAAGAGGATATCTGACGATGTGTGTGACTGCTCCATAGGCGCGACTCGATAACAGTCAGATGGCGAGGCACTCTATAGGATTCGAGACTTCTCCATGGACCACTAGGGTGCCGACTCAGGGGTTACAGAATTCAACCTACTTCGAAGCGGCACAAATCGCTGAAACCGCAGATCCCTCCGCTTCGCTTCGCTTCGGTCCTCCTAATGAACAAAAAATAAAGCCAATAGAATCAATATCGATTTTCAGCGTTCATTTCACTCTTAACTTGCCGCAGGCAAGTCGTTTGCTCGGGATGACAAAGTTAATGACAAGGGATCATTAACTCAGGAGCCTAGCGAACTCAGG
>PLZN01000059.1 GCA_003152195.1 Acidobacteriaceae bacterium | reverse complement strand
TCCGGGGTAGCGAAGTGGAGGGACCTGCGGTTTTTTTCTCCATCCTAAGGATGAACCGGGTTCGCATTGCTTTATTGAATCTGGCCGATGTACACGCCGTAGGGTGGCAACTTGACCGATGCGAGCGAATCAGGCTCCGGGCTGCCGGGCGTCTGCAATAGCGTTTTGATCTGCCGCCCACTCACTCCCTGCGACGACAGATCGAAGGCCACGGTTTGCTGGTGCGCGGTGAAGTTACAGGCGACAAGAACAGACTGCCCATCCGCCGTCTTACGCAACCACGACAGAACGTTATTGCCGTCTACATTCAGCATGGTCAAGCTGCCATCATGCAATGCCGGGTTTTCGCGGCGCAACTGTATCAACCGCTGGTACCAGCTCAACAGTGAATCATCTTCACGCGATTCAAGGGCGACATTCACCGTCTTGTAGGACGATGGCACGGGCAGCCATGGCGTGGCCGAAGCCGTGGTGAAGCCGGCGTTCGGCGCTCCATCCCACTGCATCGGCGTGCGCTCGCCATCGCGGCCCTTCTCCGCCGGCCAGCCGATCTTGCCAATCGGATCTTTCACATCCTCGACACGGGTGGGAGGCGTGGTCGTCATACCCAACTCTTCGCCGTAGTACATCATGGCCGTGGAGCGGGTGGCCAGCAGAAGGGTGGCGATCACGCGGGCAATATCCAGGTTGTGCACGCCGTCGCCATAACGATTCCAACTGCGGATGTTGTCGTGGTTATCGAAGACGAAAAGCGGCTGGCCGCCATCGATATCATGCTCGGCCTGGTCAATAAGGCTGCGGAAGAGCGAAGCATCCATCTTGTTGAGGAAGCCCACCTGCATGTCCATAGGCAGTTGCAATTCGTCGTGGTCCGCGCCGTACCACTTGCGCAACTCCCCAATATCCGGCAGGTAGGTCTCGCCGATCACAACACGGCCGCCCGGGTAGGAATTGGTCAGCTTGCGCAGGGAGCGCATCACCTGGTGGACTTCAGGCAAATTGTTCGTCAGGGAGTCGTCGAGATTCGGGTCGCCATACGAATTGGCGCCAGGCAATACTTTCTCGCCGCGAAGCTGCTCGTCTTCAAACAACGCCGGTATGGCATCCAGGCGGAAACCAGCTACTCCCTTGTTCAGCCAGAATCGAATTGCTCCAAACATGGCGTGCTCGACCTCGGGATTTCTCCAGTTCAGATCGGGCTGCTCAGGATAGAACCTGTGGTAGTACCACTGTGACGTTTTGGGATCGAACTTCCACGCCGAATGGCCGAAACCCGACTCCCAGTTATTCGGGGGAACGCCGGGGCCCTTGCCATCGCGCCATACATACCAGCCGCGCTTGGGGTTAGTCTTCGAGCTCTTCGACTCGATGAACCAGGGATGCTTGTCCGAAGTGTGGTTCATCACCATGTCCATAATGATGCGGATCTTCCTCTTCCTGGCCTCGGCCAGCAGCCGGTCGAAATCCGCCATCGTGCCGTACTGGGGATCGATCGCTTCGTAGTTGGAAATGTCGTATCCGAAATCGACCTGGGGCGAAGGATAGATGGGCGACAGCCAGATTGCGTCTACACCCAGGGTTTGGAGATAATCGAGCCGCTGGGTTATTCCGTTGAGGTCGCCGACACCGTCGCCGTTCGAATCCTGAAAGCTGCGCGGATAGATCTCGTAGATGAGCGCATGTTTCCACCATGGATCACTCTTGTGGTCCACGGAAAGGGCTTGAGCCCCGGCACAGGGGCCAGCAAGGCTCAGGGCGAGCCCCACCAGCGCCACTAAACGACTCACAAAATGTCCGCCCGTTCGGCTCATCGGAAATCCCCTTTCTCGGCTTGAGAGGTTTCTCCCGCTCCCCCTGTTGCCTCATTTCTGCGTTGGTTTGATACCTTGCTGCTTGCCTTGGGCCGGGTTGTGACGATTGAGATCAAGGCCGAAATGAGGGTCCGACCGTGTTCCGTCAATCTTGAAGGGAATTTCCGCCCCGGCGCCGTTCTTTTGGAAGAATTTATCGACCGGCATCAGCAGCACGCCCTTCCAACCACCGACCATCCGTGACACCGTCGCTTGCATGTCTGCTGTCCCGGTGAAGTTGAACTTCGCACCATCCAGGCTATAGATGCCCGCGAGCTTGATGCTTGCACCGGGGATATCGTAATGCAAATTCGACAAGTTCAGGCTTGCATCCGCCAGGGTGAAGTCACCGCTCATCTGCGAGCGCACCGTGGTGGTCGTCGCGTCCCTAGCTTCCTGGTTGGCCAGCTCCACCTGACCCTGGCTGCGCAGACTGAGTTCATCCACCCGCGTCTGGATCTTTTCGCTGCTGAAGCGCCCATTGATAATTTGAAAGTTGCCTTGCAGTCTTAACCTGTGGGCCACATCCTGGGATCCCGGCGGCAGCTCCAGCTTGGTATGCAGCCTGACCTGGCCCTCCATCACCGGCGGATCGGTGCGCACGCCCATCCGCAGCAGGTCTTCGATGCGGGCGTGGTCCATGGCTACATCGAGGTAGATGTGGCGTCCCGGTTCCCCCTGGATGCGGACGACGTATCCACTCGCTATCAGTGAGGAACGTAGAAACTGCGCGTTGACTGGCTGCAGATAGGTGTCGCCGTCCGTGCCATCGACAATCGCGTGGAAGTCGGTATGCAGCGGTACCTTGTGCCCGCTGATCTTCACTTGAAAGTCCGGTGTGTCGGTCTTGCCATCCACCACGATCCTGTCCAGGATGCCCTGATATTCCCCTTCGGAGGAGAGGATCCCGCCAATGCCCTTCAGGGTGCCGAGGTCGGCGCCGTGGAAGGAGTAGGTGCCGCTCACCGCGGTCGCTCCCGGTTGATCGGTATTCCAGGGGCCGAAGGACCCCCGGCTCTCGATCTGGCCAACCGGCTTGGGATTGGTCAGCACGGCGTTGAAGTCCATCGGCTTGCCGGCGCCTATCGACCGCAGCAAGAGGCGCTGGATGACAAACTTCAGCGGGAGCTTGCCCGGCTTGTCCGTGCCCAGGGTAAGCACCGTGTCGGTGCAGTCCATCTCGTCGACCAAGATCCTGATGTTGGCGGCTTGGCGGTGGCCGTTGTTCAGACTGGGCAACTGTTTGCGCTGGCTTTTAGGCGGCAGATTGATGCGCAGTCCCTCTACCTCGACCTGACCGATGTGCATTGGGGAACGCACAAGGCTGCGATAGCCGGTGCGGAAGGCGAATCGCCGCACCGAGAATGTCGGCGTGCTGGAGTCGATGTTGTAGGGATAGATGGCGAGGTTTCTCCCGGAGACCTCAAAACCGCGCAAGAGAGAAACCTCAAAATCCCCCAGTTCCACGCGGCTGTGGAAACGGGTAGAAAGGCCCTGGATCAATCGCGCGCGTAAGATGGGCGCCGCCCGGGAGAGAAGGATTTCGAATGTGCCTGCCAGAACTACGGCAACCAACAGGGCGCCAATTCCCACCCAAAACCATATCCCATGTCCTCGCCCCCGCCGGGGGCGGACGGGCTCAGGTCCTTCTGCCACGTGACCCCACCTTCCTTCTCAGCCCGATCCTACAAATCCGTTCTGTGTCCCGGTCTTTAGACGCTGGATTACAAAAGACGGCCTGCCGGCAACGAAGCTGGCTCGCACGCTGCCTCCTATGGCATGTAACATCCCAGCCTAGGGGAAGAAACGACAGATGAACGTTCACGGTAGCAGAGCTCAGGCATTCGCGACCCATGGTAAATGGCTCGGCCAAAAGCTGCTTGCCCGCGCATGTCTCGGAGGGATTCTTGCCCTCCTGACGCTGGTTGCGCCGCCTCCGTTCGGGTGCCAAACGCTTCGGGCCCAGGTCCCGTCAGTCGATCACCCGCCGGGCCCAGGCACGGTGCTTCCCTCTCCGCCCAAGACCGGAAACATCGATGTTTACATTCACCGGGGATGGGACACGCTCTCCCGCTCCATGGCCGAGTGCAAAACCCTGGTCGACCCCAAGGTTAACGCTGCGCCCCTGCTCTACCTTCCCCTGGGCGCACCCACGCCGCCAGGGCGTAGGCGACTGCGCTCCCAATGCAAGATCCGGATCGCGCACCTGCCGCATCGCATCGAGCATCTGGGCGACGTAAAGGAATCGGAGGTTCCCCAGCCGGGGCTGCTCTACCTGCCCAACCGCTACGTGGTCCCGGGAGGGCGCTTCAACGAGATGTTCGGCTGGGACAGCTACTTCATCATCCTGGGCTTGCTGCGCGACGGCCGGGTCGAGCTGGCCCGCGGCATGGTAGAGAACTTCTTCTACGAGATTGAGAATTACGGTGCGGTGCTCAACGCAAATCGCACCTACTTCCTGACCCGGTCACAGCCGCCGCTGTTGAGCTCCATGATCCGTGCCGTCTATGACGCGGAAATCGCCCGCGATGCCTCGCCGGCCAATCTTGCACGGCAGAACCAGTGGCTCGCCCGGGCCTATTCCTATGCCCGCCGCGATCACGATTTCTGGCTGGGTACGATCCACCGCGCCGGGGACACCGGCCTGGCCCGGTATTTGGATATCGGCGAGGGCCCGGTGCCCGATATCGCCGACCACAGCAGCTACTACATCGATGTCATCAATTGGCTGGTGGCCCACCCCGAAGTCCACACCAACTACCTGATCGCCGCTCCGCAATCCCCGTCGCCGGCCGAGCAGGCCGCGCTCGCCGAAACCAGTTGCGATGCGCGCCAGTCCGTGGTCTGCGCCCTCGCCTACGCTCATGGCTACCGCCTCAGCCGCGACTTCTACAAGGGCGACCGGGCTGTGCGCGAGTCCGGCTTCGACATTTCTTTCCGCTTCGGCCCCTTCAGCGGTTCGACTCATCACTATGCCGCCGTCGGACTGAACAGCCTGCTTTACAAGTACGAACGCGACCTGGCCGACTTTGCCGGCATGCTCCATCAGCCGGACCAAGCCGTCCAGTGGAAGCAGCAGGCCGAAGCTCGCCGCCAGGCGATCAACAAATACCTCTGGAACCCAGGCAAGGGAATGTTTTTCGATTACGATTTCACCACCGGCAAACAGTCCACCTACGTTTTCGCAACCATCTTCTATCCCCTTTGGACAGGCGTGGCAACCAAGGAACAAGCCGCGGCCGTGGATAAGAATCTTGCCCTGCTCAATCGCCCGGGCGGGCTGGCCAGTAGCACCTATGCGAGCGGTCTGCAGTGGGATCTGCCTTTCGGCTGGGCTCCGCTGAATTGGTTCGCGGCCGATGGCCTGGCGAAATATGGCTACCTGAGCGACGCGCGCCGGGTTGCCACCGAATTCACCCATACCATCAGCACCAGCTTCCAGCAGGAAGGGACGATCCACGAGAAATACAACGTCGAGACCGGATCGTCGAACGTCGACCTGATCGCCGGCTATCAAAACGTGGTCGGTTTCGGCTGGACCAATGCAGTCTATGTGGAGATGGAGCACCTGTTGCAATCCACCGCGCGTAAGCCCCAGTAAGAGCGAAAAACGGAAACCATGGCCCAGGAGACGTACCCCCAACTCGTCGTCGGTCTCGGTGAATTGCTCTGGGACCTGCTTCCTTCAGGAGCTCAGCTCGGTGGCACGGTGTCCAATTTTGCTGTCATGGCCGGGCGCCTCGGCAGCCACGCCGTCTGCGCCAGCCGCGTTGGCGACGACGATCTCGGCCGGCAGGCCCGCGATCGCCTTTCGCGGCTCCCGGTAGACATATCGTTTCTGCAGACAGATCCGCAGCACTCAACGAGTACGGTTTCAGTGCAACTGAAGGATGGGCAGCCGCAGTACACGATCGAAGAGCCGGTGGCGTGGGACTACCTGGAACTCGGTCGCGACTGGCTCGCCTTGGCTTCCCGCGCGGCAGCCGTCTGCTTTGGCACGCTGGCGCAAAGAGACCCCGTCTCGCGGCAAACCATCGCAGGATTTCTGGCCGCGACTTCATCTGGCTGCGTGCGCGTCTTCGACCTCAATCTGCGGGCGCCGTTCTACTCCGCGAACGTGATCGAACGGTCTCTGAAGGTCACCACCCTGCTCAAGATGAATAACAGCGAGATGCCGCTGATCCTTCCTCTGCTTGGCCTTGCCGGTGTTACGGAGGGTACGACGGAGGAGGGGCTGCTAGCGGGCGCGCGCAGCCTGCTGGAGCATTTCCCGGTGCAACTCGTCTGCGTCACCATGGGAGGCAACGGGAGCTTGCTGGTGACCCGCGAGCAAGTCGATCGCCACCCGGGCATCCCAGTCAGGGTGGTGGATACCGTTGGCGCAGGCGATGCTTTTACCGCAGCCCTCACCCATTACTATCTCCAGAAAGCCTCGCTTTCCGTCATCAACGACGCGGGCAACCGGTGGGGCTCATGGGTAGCCTCGCAGCCGGGCGCGATGCCCCCGCTCGATTCAGCCACGTACGACGCCATCACCGCGGCTGTCGGGCAGTCCGAGAGATAATGTATCCTCACGCATTGCGCGTCATCGCGGCAGGTCCTACATGGGAGACCCTAGGGCAGAAACGGAATGACGATAAAGCAGGTACTTCCTCCCCTGGAACGCCGCGCCTTCGGACAATCCCGGCGCAAGCAGGTCCGCCGTCAGGAGCAGAACCGATGGCGTTCCTCCGACCGGCAGACCGATCCCATCGACGCCCTTGCCGTCTCCGCGGTCGGGCGGGTGCCGGCGCTGCTGGCGATCAAGTGGCAGCGAATGGCGGCTTCGCCCTTCGGGTTTTTTCGCGGCGCCGTTCCGGTCATGGCTGCCGACCTGGCTGTGCTGCCCCATACGGGCATCTTTACCCAGCTCTGCGGAGACGCGCATGTGCGCAACCTGGGCGCCTATGCCGCGCCCGATGGCCGGCTGGTCTTCGACATCAACGACTTCGACGAGACCATCCGCGGGCCATTTGAGTGGGACCTGAAGCGCCTTGCGACCAGTATTATCCTGGCCGGCCGCGAAGCCGGGGTCAAAAACGCCGGCTGTGGAGAGGCGGCGGCGGTCCTGCTCAGGAGCTATCGCCGGTCCATTCACGCCTTCGCACGCATGCCGGTTCTGGATGTAGCCCGCTTTCAGGTGCATCGGCTGCAGCGCATCACGCCTGTTTCGCAGGTCCTGCGCAAGGCCGAGCGGGCAACGCCGCAGTACAACGTGGAGCGCCTCACCACCCAACAGCCACCGGCCGCGACTAAAGCTGGCAAAGGCGCGCAGCCGCCCGCCCACCGCATCTTCATCGAACACAAGCCTCTGCAATACCGTCTGCCGCCCGCCAAGGCGCGCAGCGTCCTCGATTCGCTCAGTCTTTACCGCGAAAGCCTCCTGCCCGAGCGCCAGCACTTCTTCGACCAGTACCGGCCGCTCGATGTCGCCTTCCGGGTGGTGGGCACCGGCAGCGTTGGCCTGCGCGATTACATCGTCTACCTGGAAGGTAACGGTAGCGGAGACCCTCTCTTTCTGCAGATTAAGGAAGAGCCTGGGTCTGCGTATGCCCCGTACCTGGGAGAGTTGGGGGCGCCCCAGCACCAGGGCCGCCGCGTGGCCCAGGGCCAGCGGGCGATGCAGTTCCTGTCCGACATCCTGCTGGGCTGGACCACCATCAACAATCGCCAGTATCTTGTTCGCCAGTTGAACGACCACAAGGCGTCGATCGAGATAGAGGATCTGAAGGGCGGCGGCCTGACCCAATACGCAGAGATGTGCGGCGAACTGCTCAGCCGCGGCCACGCACGTTCAGGGGATGCCCTCGCGCTTGCCGGCTATATCGGCACGTCGGATCGACTTACTGACGCCGTCGTGGACTTCGCGGTCGATTACGCCAACCAGACCGAACTCGACTACCACGATTTTCTCCACTCCCGCTTTGCGCCGCGCACAGCGCGCAAGAAAGCTGAGCCTGCGAAGACACCAGCCAGACGAAAACGGAAGCGGGCAGTGGTGGTGAAGGAGTCCGTGCCCTCCACATGAGTCGATCAGGTAGCAGTCATCGTGAAGCCACTCTAGTGTTCTGAGTTAGAAGTTCGCACTATATATCCCAGAGAGCAGAGGTAGGGCAAAAGACTGAAACCGCAGGTCCCTCCACTGCGCTACCCCGGATTTNNTTACGGAAAGCCGCACACGCGGCCACTGGTGGTGCTGCGTAGCAGGAAATCCGGGTACGCTCCGGTCGGGATGACAAATATGTGTACGAATTAACAACTCAGGACACTAGCCTGCACTTCTCACCAGGACTCAGAGCCTTTGAGAGCGGACTTGATGTCAAACTGCGGAAGGTGCAACAAATCTGCGGGTGCCCCATCCCCTTTCCTGTAAGGCTTGGTGGAGGAACGAACTTCATGCGGTCCCAGCCAGCCGGGACCGCACACGCTATCATGGCTGGGGCAGCGCAGTAGGAAATCCGGGGTCCTTNNGCGTTGTTTGCGAAGGGTGGGATACGACAAATCTCGATACAAACCGTCGTGGTATCCCACCCTTGAACCCAAAAAACGGGTTCAAGGATGGGGCACCCGTCGTTTTGTGAGGCTAACTACCGTGCCCAACAAGACGTTGTAGCTTCTCTTCTCAACTCAGTTAGCCTCACTCATGACGCAAGGCGCTCATCGGATCAACACGCGATGCCCGCCGCGCTGGGCCAAGCCCCGCCAGCAAAGCGATGATGATCAGCAACGCCGCAGCGCCTGTCAGTGTCAGCGGGTCCCAGGGCTTCAACCCATAGAGCATCGCGCTCAGGAAGCGCACCAGCCACAGCGTGCCGCATACTCCCAGCGCAACGCCTGCCACGGCCATCCACGACGCCTCGCGCAGCACCATGCCCAGCACCTGCCCCGCCTGCGCTCCCAGGGCCATCCGAATGCCGATCTCACCCGTGCGCCTCGCCACTGTGTACGCCATGATGCCGTAAATGCCAATGCAGGCCAGCACCAGCGCCAGTATGCCAAAACCACTCGTCAACTGGGCAAAGATGCGTTCATCAGACATCGTCGCTTTGATCTGTTCCGTCATGGTGCGGACCTCTACTAACGGCAGGTCCCGGTCCACCGACGCGACCACCGTACGCACCTGGCTCAGTACGCTGCCGGGCTCCCCTGCCGTACGGATTTCGACCATCATGCGGCTGGAGTGCGACCGCTGCCGATACGGTAAGTAGAACGTCGGCGGCGTCTCGCTGCGCAGATCTGCATACCTGGTGTCCGCGACAATCCCGACAATCTGCACCGGGCCGGCAGCATCTTCGGGGCCGGCGTCAAATGTCTGTCCGATCGGATCCTGGTTGGGAAAAAACCGCCGCGCGAGTGTGCGATTCACCAACGCCACCTGGGGTGAGCTTGCCGTGTCATGCGCATCGAAGCTGCGTCCCTGGATTACCGGGATGCCCATCGTTTGGAAAAAATCCGCGCCTACGCTGTTCGTCTGAACACGAACCTCATCCTTGCGGATGGGCTCGCCGGATACATGAAATGCCGATCCGGAATGCCCATCGCCAATAATCGCGATATTGCTCAGCGCCACCGACCGGACACCAGGAATCGCGGCCAGATTCTCTTCCAGCCCTCTGTAGAGCGTCACCATCTGCGCATCGGTATATCGAGTCCGCGGCGGGTTCAAGCGAAAGAGAAGGATGTGGTCCGCCCGGAATCCGAGCGGGGTGCGACTTAGATTGACCAGAGTACGCACGAAAAGGCCGGCGCCAATCAGCAGGATCGTGGAGAGCGCGATCTGAAATATTACCAGCCCTTTACCAACCCACATCTTGTGCCGGCTTGCCGTCGCATGGCTTGTGTCCTTCAATGCGGTGTTGACATCGGCGGTTGTCGCCTGCCACGCGGGAACGATGCCGAAGAGAACACCCGTCGCCAGCGAAAGTCCCACGGTGAACGCCAGCGCCCACCAATCGAAATCCACCTGCATGGTGGCAGGTTGCCATGGAGCTGCGAGCAGTCGCGGAATCGCGTTGCGCCCTAGGTAGCCCAGCACTAGCCCCACCGCCCCGCCCATGCCGGATAGCAACAGGCTCTCCGTCAGCACCTGCCTGAGGATGTGCATCCGGCCCGCTCCCAGTGC
>PLZN01000290.1 GCA_003152195.1 Acidobacteriaceae bacterium | reverse complement strand
TGGAAGCCACCCCCACCGCGCACTCCAACCCCACCCCGTCCGTAACCACCGCGGCCGTAGCCCCCACGGCCGTAGCCGTAGCCACCACGCCCGTAAATCATCCCGCCGCCGTTGAGATAGTAGGGCGAGTAGAACCCAAACCCGAACGGACTGAAGAGCATGCCCTCGCCCGGTAGCCAGGTGTAGCCGGAGAACGCCGGATCCCAAAACCAACCCGGGTTGAAGCCATCAACTCCGGCATATTCCGAAGCGACGTTTTCATTAGCCTCGCCGAGGTATTCAGAGCGAAGACTGCTCCAGGCATACAGTCCGTCCTGGGAAGCCTCCTTCTTAAAGTGTGTTGCCTTGGCAGGCTCGCCATTCAGCAGGAGTTTGTGGTTGGCCTTCACGAGAACATATTTCTTATCTTGAGGGTTGCCGATCGGAAGGACCGCTGCCTCGCCATCAAATACACGCATCGTTGCGTTCGGGGTATTGAAGGCGTAAAGGCCGGGCTTGAGCAGTTGCACCTGCGAGCCTCCCTGATCGACAAGGATGTCATTCTCTTTGTAGATATTGTCGACTTCCACATCGGCTTTGCCGCTCTCAAGAGCGACCTCAGTGTGCGTGAGATCGGGTGAAACCATCTTCACGACACTGTTGGCCCCGACCCGGACATAAATACCGGGGGTAAGTAACAGTTCTGCCCGGCCGAGCCTGGTCGCTATTGACTGTCCCGGTTGAAGCGTGGTGGTCCCAATCGAGTGAGCTGTCATTGGAGCCCCGTCGATCGAGACCTGCCCTTCGACGTAATTGAGTGTCCCTGGCTGGCCGGGGTTTGCGCTTTGCCCAGGCGCTTGTGCGTACAGCGGCGTAAGGCAGAACAGCAGCAGAACTGTCTTTAAGATTGTCATGATTTACACCATCGTTTCAAACTATGTATTTCCTAAGATGCACGCGGATCCGTCATGGAAGCACCCGGGGAGCAATAACACTGAGTATTGTCGGTGAATACGACAGAAACGCCGTGGTATTTAGCCACTTTCCAGACCATCCCTGCAATCGAATAGACGCTGCTTGCTGGTCTAATCTTAATGGTTAGACGTTTGTATGTGCTCTTAGGTAACTAAATTGCTATAACCCGTCACACTGCGAAACGCTTGAAGGTTTCGATCGGCTCAGGAGATAGGCAGTAGGGAAGATAGCATATAGAAGATCTTAGAGTTCCCGAGATGCAGATAATCACATCGGCTATGTCGCAACTTATGAAAGATAAGTAAATACGATGATTGCCAAGCCGGCGGCACTCGCTTGATTATATGGAGTTATCTGGCGAGATCCCTTGCCTTAAGCCCGACGGTTCCCGGATATAGATAGCCGTCCGGCCTCTTTAACAATAGGAGCGCCGTGACGCAGCGACCAGGCAACGCGCAGTTGAGCGTCTTGGATTGTCGTTTTCCCAACGTGGCCTCGGGCATCGTGTTCACGGCAAAGGGTGCGGCTAGAGCCTGGAAACAGAAGGTATCGGATGCTTTAGGTTCCTTGGTTTCCGGTGCTGGCCCAAAGGCGGCGTTGGGCACGGGCACCGAAGCCACGTAATATACCTGATGTACGATGAGCAATAATTAAATTTCCTTTCTGCCAAATTGTGCATCTAAGACCAGCAAAGGCCCTACCTGAATGTACCCTGTAGTACATCGGCACCGTCTTCTTCTGTAGGCTTCGTTAGGGACCGGACTATCGTGAACCTTTGGTGTCCAAATTGGCGCGCTCTGCCCTGGTTTACCTTTGTATTGCTGGGATTGGCGCTTTCTGTCTTTACGTGGGGCGTTCAGTACAAGCTCTCGCTTTATGACCCACCCAAAGCCACCTCCCACCAAATGCCAGAAGCGAAGCTACTCTCCAAGAGCGAGCGGCCTGCGGCCGCTGAAAGCCCGCTCTTAAAAGACACAAAAGCTTCCGCCGAGGTGATCTGTTTGCTGGTTGCCGGCTTGTTCTTGTTCTGCTTGCCGGCGCTGCGCCTTCCGAACGCGCTAGCGTCGGCGCATAGACGACGGAACGCGAATCGGCCATGGTATCTGAGTCGCCGTGCTGCCTTGAACGCCTTCTTCTTTCGCCCCCCTCCAACGCTTGCCTAGTTTTCTCCCTCAATAGCAAAATACTGAACCTGCGGCAAAGCACTAGCTGTCGGTTGCCGCCTGGTGTGTTCCAGATTCGCGGAACCGATCTTCCGGCTTGTCGCCGATCTGGTGGCCCATAGCTGCAGTCATGAAATTGCCCGCGCGGGCCACCTTTCGTCAGCTTATCGAGGATTAAAGTTTGTACTAGTGCCGTGACCGTATGGTGAAGTACATACCCAGGTCTCAAAAGCGAGACCTGGGGCACCCAGCTCGTCATATGGTCATACACAATCACGCGGTCACAGTACTAGTTTCACGCCGGACCTAGATGGCGGAATTGGGGACGCGCAATGCACACATGGTTATTCTTCTGTCTGACGATAAGCTTGATGCCCGGATCCTTTGGGCAAACGATCGCGCCGGCGCACTCTAGCAGAATGGTTACCGTTCCGGCTCTTGTGGAAGAGAAGTCCGGGCAAATTGCCTACGATCTCTCAGCGACCGACTTCTCCATCAAGGACGGTGGCATCGAGCAGCACGTCCAACTCGAAGACAACGCGAATCCACCTCCGCTCTCCCTCCTTCTTGTCATTCAAACAGGCGGCAAGGGGGCGCCACAGCTCGGCAAGATAGCACGTCTTAACGATCTACTCGATTCGATTCTTACCGGTCCTCGCGATCAAGTGGCCATCCTTACTTTTGATAGCCGTCTATCTGTTATTCAAGGCTTCTCGACAGACTCCGATGCCATTTCTCATTCGCTTGCCTCCATCGCACCGGGAAACACAGGGGCGGCGTTGTTTGATGCCCTGCACAGGGCCATAACTCTATTCGACAAGACAGCGCTGGAGAATCGTCGAGTCATCTTGCTCATCTCCGGAGAACACGACCACGGCAGCACTGCATCAGACGCAGCTTCTCTCATTCGCGATGTTTCCTCAGATAACATCTCTGTTTACAGCCTCACGTTTGCGGCGCCCAAAAAAGCGCTACTCAACAAGCTGTGGTCCATAAATCCGCTGGCTCTGACAGCCAGTGCCATGCAAAAAAACGCCGCCGAGGCCTTGGCGCAGCTGACGGGCGGCGATTTCTCTCGCTTCGATACGGAAAGGAGCTTTGAGGATCGCACCACTGAGATGGCAAACCACATTCACAACCGATATTATCTTGCCTTTCAACCCCTCAACCCGGAGCCTGGTTTTCATTCTCTCCAGGTAGACGTTCACCGTTCCAAAACCAACGTAGTCTCGGCAAGAAGCGGTTACTGGTTTTCGACGGCTGATAATTCTGGAAGCAGCGGGGCCGCGCGATGAAACCGTGGGGCCTACTCGGTTTGGTGCTAGCGGTTGTCCTGTGGGGTACAGGCTATAAGTTGTCACTGTATCGTCCGCATCCGGCCCCGTCCGTGCGAGCGGGCGTTGCCAAACTATGGGTTGGCCCAAGGGCCTCCGTATGCATTAAGGGCAGCAGAACAAAGGCAACTACGCTGCCAGCGTCCAATTGTCAACTTCTGAGCGCCAGGGATTCCAATCTCTCCTGCCCCATCGGCGGCACGCTCCCTTTGCCAATCATCGTCGCTAGTGGTTCCAGGTTTCGCTTGCTCCTGGGCACGCTCCGCTCGCCTCCCCCGCGGTATCTCTAAGTGGCTTCAAAGTCTCGTCGCCAGAACCGCCTTCTTTTTTCGAAGGTCCTGGCAGTTCCTGCTCCACTGGTAGTTCAACCGTATGTGGGAGATCATCTATGAGTTTCATCTTGCTGTTGATGGGGGTCGTTCTTGTCGCCGTCGTCTGTACCGCTCGCGAGGTTGTTAGAGGCTTGAGATACAGCTCGCTAGATTATGTGATGCGGCTGCCCTTATCAAGCTCTCGCTCGATCGATAGGGTTCATCCGACTCCCATACGCAGGCGCCAAGTTAAGTGGATCTCGATGAGAGAGTGCGAAAGCCTGGTTTTTAGCTCCAACAACATTGCCTTCATCGCGCTCAGACGGGCAGGCGCAGGAATGCCTCTGCCATTCCCCGGACTGCATGCCTTTTCCATTGCGCCAAGCCAACTAGCCGACGTGTTGCGATGGCTTCCTCCTTGCAGCTGCGTCGTGCTGTGTGGAGAAGTTGACTCGTGCTCTTCGATTCTTGGGTCGCTCGACGATATGGCCGGCTCCCCCCCGGGTGTATGTGCTGAAGACTACTACCGCCCGTTCGAAGGCCGGTTAGATGTCCTGCATCAGCATTGTGACAGGCGTCATCCATCGACGTTCCCCGTGTTCTAAACGTTGGAGCGCTCACATGAAAGCTACTATCCGTGTGCTGTCTGTCGGGTCAGAGGAGTCCATGCGCGCAATCTACTGCGCCTTGTTTGGGCGGAGCGAGTACGAGCTCGTCACCGCGGTAACCTATCGTGAGCTCTTTGCGATTCCCGCGCATGAGAGCTTTCAGATCGCGGTACTGAACCACACGCTCGCAAAAGAAGAACTTGCGCCTGTGGCTCAGCTCGTCCGTCGTCGATGGTCGTCGGCCAGGATCCTCGTGGTTTGCGCGGATGTGCCAGGGATCGACGATCCCCTTTATGACGACCGCGTGGCTCCTGGGCTCACTCCGGAATTGCTGTTTACAGTAATTGACCGCCTTGCTGGTGGCGCCTGAAGCGACGGAATGGAGATGGCGGGGTATGGGATGGTTGAATGTGGAGGAGAGAGATAACCGAAATGGTTGTGGACGAGAGCGTGAGTGAAATGGTTTGCGGGGTAGAGCACGATCGCTTTGCTGAGCTCATTCAGTCGAACAGAGTCGCGGCAGGGCAGCATCCTGGAAGGGGTCATTTCGGATGACTGAACGGAAAGAAATGGACTTCGATGCCGACGCCTTTCTGGCGAGCGTTGGACTGGGACGAAGAATCGTCCAATTAACGCCCGATCAGGCCTTCTTTTCGCAGGGAGATCCAGCTAATGCCGTTTTCTACCTTCGGAAGGGCCGCGCAAGACTCACTGTCGTTGCAAAGAGCGGTAAAGAGGCTACGATCGCGCTTCTCTCCGCCGGCGACTTCGTTG
>PLZN01000557.1 GCA_003152195.1 Acidobacteriaceae bacterium | reverse complement strand
TGCGCTCGGCGGACTCGATGCCGGGCCCGTAGTGGACGCCGAGGATGTTGGTGAGTGTACCTATGCCAAGAGGGCCGGTGTACTGCTCGTAAACGCGCCAGGAGTTGGATTGGAGGCCGTCGATGGTAAAGACGACTTTGGGGTTGTTGCCGAAGGTCAGGCGGGTCCAGGAGTCGATGATCTCGCCGGCGGTAAGCTCGGGGTTCCAGGCGAGTTTGCCGAAGCCGTAGAGGTTGGCCATGGCCATGGGGTGATGCAGCCAGTTGGCTTCGAGGCCCACGTTGGCGACGCCGACGAACCCGCCGAGGGGCTGGTGGAAGCTCTTGCCTTCGACGATCTCGCTGACTGGAGTGCTGCGGTTCTGGGCCCGGAGGTCGGTGTCGAGGGCGGCCTTCCACATGGGGACCANNGGCGCTGCTGGCCGGTGTACTCCTGGGTGATCTGCAGTTCGATGGCCTGGTTGGTGTGCTGGAGGGCGGCGAAGAGCGGAGAGACGGGCTCGCGGACCTGGAAGTCGATGGGGCCGTGCTTGATCTGGATGACGACGTTAGGTTCAAATTTGCCGTCAAGGCCGTGGAAGTTGTCATAACCGGCCCGGGCACGGTCGGCCTTGAGGTCATTCCAGTCCAAATGGTTGTTGTAGACGAAGCCGCGGTACAGAACGACACCGCCATGCGGCTTGAGGGCACGGGCAACGGTGTTGGCAGCCTGGGCAGGAGTGCGGCCGTATTTCGAGGGGCCGACGCGGCCCTCGGAATCAGCCTTGATGACGAAGCCGGCGAAGTCGGGGATGGCCTTGTAGATCTGATCGACCTTCGACCGCCACCAGTCGGCGACCTTGGGGTCAAGCGGATCGAAAGTGGAGAGGTGGCCGACTACCTGGGGGCTCGAGAGATCAACCGAGAGGGACATGCGGACACCCCAGGGACGGAAGGCGTCGGCGATGCGCGCGAACTCGCCGATCATCTCCGGATCGAGCGTGTGCAGATTGGAGTTGACGTTGTTGACGGTAGCGCCGTTGAGGCCGATGGAAGCAAGGAGACGTCCGTATTCGGCGACACGGGTGAGGTCGGGGCGGACGTGGCCGTTGTCGTAGAAAATGCTGCGGCCGGCGTAACCGCGCTCGATGCTGCCGTCGAAGTTGTCCCACTGGTTGACCCAGCGTATGGGAGAGGAGGGAGATTCCGTGGCCGGGGCGAGGGGTTTCTGCTGGGCGATCTGTTCGAGGATGTGGAAGACGCCGTAAAGTTCGCCGCGGCCGGTGCCGCCGGCGATGATCCAGTAGGTGTGGCCTTGCGTGGCGAACTGCGTGATGGAAAAGCCTTCAGGAGCAATCGTGGATGGGGCTTTCCAGGCGGGAAGGAGATGGCGGACCTCGCCGGGGGTGCCGATGATGAAGGCGTCTTCGCCCGGGAGCGTTGCGGAGAGCTGGAGGTTTTCGCCGAGCATCGAGTGCAAGCCGCGGGTTAGTTCGTTGGCGGCATTCCGGGCGATGGGGGACTGGCTGGTTTCGACTACGCGGTGGGGCATTGTCCTATAGAGTTGCGCTGCTGGTGCGGGCAAAGGGGCGTAACGGAGCCAGCCTTCGGCACCGGTTTCGGCTTGGGCAAGGGCCGCCATCGCGAGGAGCATCGAGACGACAAGGCTGACCGCGTTGCTTCCGGAGATAGCCAAGCTTGACCTCAAAGGGCGCACACCTTCACCGAGCGGAGGTAGCTCGGCGGCGAGAGCCATTGCCTGCGGCAGTCAGATGGGTAGAACTGTGATAGCCGGAGTGCCGCTGTAGAACGACTGCGGCTGCGCCACGAAGGCGGGAAAGCTCCCCATCCTTGGTAATGCCAAGCGTCGGAGCCGAACCTGCGAGCATGGTCTTCTCTAATTCGCTTTGGATGATAGGTCCGAAGCGAGACCAGGAGGTGGTGAGATCGCCGGCAATGAGAATAACCTCCGGCGACAGCGCTGCAGTGATCAACCGGAGGCCGCGGCCAAGATGATAGGCCTGGCGTGAGATGGCTGCTATCGCGGCTGGGTCACCCTCTTCGGCCATGCGGAGGAGTTCGTGGATGGTGACGGAGTTACCCTGAGGCAATAGCTCCGCATAGTAGCGAAGGGCTGCCGTGGAAGACGCGAACACCTCCCAGCAACCATGTTGTCCGCAGCCACAGACGGGGCCGGTGGGGTCGATAGGGCTGTGGCCGAACTCGCCGGCAAGGCCGCTTTGGCTGGTGATGATTTGCCCATTTGCCAGGATCCCCGCTCCTATACCCTCCGACACGGTGACGAGTACGGCGTTGCGTATGCCGTCCAGGCGGCCCGACCAGAGTTCGGCCAGCAGGCATGCATTGGCAGCGTTCGCCAGCTCGACCTGGAGCTTCATCTTCTGTTCCATGGCGCCCTTGATGTCGTAGTCACCCCACTTGAGGTTCGGAGCCAGGATGAGGCGTTGCGAGTCGGGGTTGACCCGGCCTGGCATGCTGATCCCGATACCTTCAAACGAGCGATCACTGTGGCCACTCTGCATGGACTGCATGCACTGCACGACTTTGTTGATGGAGCGTTCCGGATCAGAGACCAGAGGCACCGCCTCGCGGGCGAGGAATCTTCCGTTCAGATCGACCAGAGCCACGATGGCTTGATTTGGCCGCACATCGGCAACCAGGATAACCATGGCCTCATTAAGAGAAAGCATGGTGGAGGGTCGGCCACGAGGGCGCCGTGATATTGCGCCTTCGGACACCCACTTTTCGTTGATCAACTGCTCGACGATCGCGGATATGGTACTTGGCTGCAGACCCGAGGATCGGGCCAGGTCTGCGCGAGCTACCGGTTGCTGGGAACGGATGATTTCCAGGACGATATCCCGGTTGATATCGCGTGCATTTTCACTGGATGCAAGTCCGACATAGGCCAAGTCGATATGTTTGATCCCGCGAGCTCCGTCTTTTTGCCCTGCCATAATTCCTCTGCACAATCGTGTGCCCGCCCGCCTCGCAATTCCCTCGGAATTGACGAGTATATCAATCCAAGGCGCCGGTTGCTTCGGCCGGCATATAAGCTCGCCCATCAGGTCAGTACAACAGACCCAAGTCAGTTTGAGATCTCTTCCAGTGGAAGATGCCGCGTCCTTGGGCCAAAACCGGCGATGGTTGCGATCATGATCAGCATGGCTGCACCGATGAAGAATGCAACGCCGGTCGCCCCTCCCTCGCGGAGAAAGAAGCCGATTAACAAGCCAGCAAAGGCGGCACTGACCCGGCTCCAGCCGTACACAAATCCGATGGCGCGTCCGCGAATGCGCGTCGGGAACAACTCCCCTTGATACGTATGAAAGGCAAAGGACATCCAGTTGTTCGCCAGCGTCACCATCACCCCGAACACAATCACCGCCGCCGCGTTGGCCTGATGCGCAAACAGGAACATGAATACGCCGATACCGGCCCCCGCGGAGACAATCTGCCACTTCCTCTCCATCCGATCGGCCACCAGCATTCCCAGCAGCGGACCCACCGGGTTGGCGATCGCGATGATGAATGCGTATTCCAGGCTGGTGGTGACCCTGATCCCTTTGGCGATCAATAGCGTCGGCACCCAAGCCCCGAAGCCATAGAAGGCGATGGTCTGGAGCAGGTTAAAAATGGAGAGGACCAGGGTGCGCTTCCCGTAAGGAGGGCGGAAGATCTCGCGGAAACGGCTGCCTCCGGCCGCGCTCGCAACCGGGGGGCTCGGGGGCGGCAGGGGCCTACCGATGTCGTTGGACACCTTGGCTTCGAGTTCTGCCACAATCCGCTCCGCCTCCGCTTCCCGCCCGTGGACAGCCAGCCAACGTGGGCTTTCGGGAAGGCTCCGGCGCAACCACCAGACCATGAGGGCGCCGGCGGAGCCGATCAGGGTCACCCAGCGCCAGCCAGCCACCCCGAATGGCTCTTTCGGTACCAGGAGCCATCCGAGCAGAGCGACCATCGGCACCACGCAGAACTCGACAAACTGACAGAAGGCAAATACCTTCCCGCGTCCCCGGGGCGCGACCAGCTCGGCCAGGTAGGTGTCGATGGTGATCTGCTCCAGACCAATGCCAATGCCCGCGATGAAGCGCCAGGTATCCACGCCGATCGCCGTGTTCTGAGCCGCCATGATCGCGGTCGCAATGGAGTACCAGATCAGCGACGTGACGAAGATGGATCGCCGGCCCAGCCGGTCGGCGATCGATCCGAAGCCGACGCAGCCGACGAACATACCTGCAAAATTGCAAAAGACGAAAAAGCCGATCCCGTCGATGGCAAAAAGCCCGGTCGTGGTGCTGGCGAAAAGACCGCTCCTCACCAAGCCAGGGGCGATGTAGCCGCTCAGGAATATGTCATAAAACTCAAAGACACCGCCCAACGAGATCAGCGACACCAACCGCCAGATGGTGCGCGATAACGGCAGGCGATCGAGTCTTGCGGCGAGCAGATTGGCAGCCACCGGAGCCGTCATCCAGAATGGCGGATGGCCTTCGCCACCGCGTCTCCCATTTCTTCCGTGCCGGTGCGCCGCATGCCCGGTTGAAAGATATCTACCGTACGATAGCCCTCACGCAAAACAGAACGCACGGCCTGCTCGATCCGAACCGCGCCTTCCTCCATAGCAAAAGAATGGCGCAGCATCATCGCTGCCGAAAGGATTGAGGCCAGCGGGTTCGCGATGTTCTTGCCCGCGATGTCTGGAGCCGTGCCGTGGACCGGCTCATAGAGTCCCTTCTTATCGTAGCCAAGGGAGGCGGAGGGCAGCATTCCGATCGATCCCGTCAGCATGGCCGCCGCGTCGGACAGAATATCGCCGAAAACATTGCCGCAGACCATGACATCGAACTGCTTGGGGTTGCGCATCAGCGCCATCGCCGCGGCATCGACATACATGTGGGAAAGTTCGTACCCGGCCCCGCCGATCGCGGCTTCGTGCAATGCATAGGGCTGCGCATTACCCGATACGGCTTTGAGCGCCTTGACCGCCTCTGCCGTGACCTCCTTGCCGATTCCGTCGCCGGGAAGAACCGCGATGTTCACTTGCTATCACTTCCTGAATTCGCGCGCTCAAACGCGATGATCTCGTCCATCCTGGAAAGTGTATAGTCCAGCTCATCGAGCCGTTCAGAAGGCAATGCTTGGCAAAGAGGACGCATAGACAATCGCGAGGGGTTTCAAGCCGAAGTTTTCGAGATTGGGCTTCTTCTGGTACAAGGTGCCATCAAAACAACAAAATCAGATTGTGGGGTGTCTGCGTTGGGGTTGGCACGCCGGATTTGAAGCTGTTACTGCATCCGCAACTGGCCAGCAGAAAAAAGCAACGGCGAAGACGCAGAGATAGCTTGCCCAGCCATGGAGCGATTGGGTCCGTCTTGGTTTCACGAGCTCAACCGCACCAAGGAGCCGGGCAATGCTTTTCGCGTGTCAGGTTCTTGCCGGGCAGAGGGACCATGCGGCTTACTGCTGCGGCATCTTTTGCGAGTGCGAAGGCCTTTGTAAGCAACGCAAGAAAAATAAGATAAGCGGTTATGTTCACTTTGTCTTCTTTCGAATCTGAACGGAGATTAGCAGTCGCCAGCGATATTCATACGGCCTTCTAGTCACCATCCGGCCTTTTAATGGTTCCGGAAATCTGGTGCCGCTTGGAACCTTTGGGCGTTACCCGAGCAATGTTCTACGGGTTTTTTGAAGGACGGGGCCGTAGACGCTATCTGTGCAACGGGATAGTGGCGGGCAATATAGATGGTTGGCGAGAAGACAAGCTTTGTTACTACACGGGCAAAGGACAGACGGAAGATGTGCGGTTAGCAGCCCCAGAAAAGGCGCGACAATGAAATACACGACGTTCTTACTCATCGTTATGGGATTTCTGATTTGCATTCTGGCCAGCATTGTGAACGAACAGACCAATCGTGCTGTTAGGGTGGTGTTGGACTTCGACGATGAGAAAATTTCAGTCGGCGTTCATTGCGATCCTAGTCAAGCATCTGAAGGTTATCTAACACAAGGCAGCGAACACGTTTACTATTGGTGCGTACCGGAGACTAAAGTTGAGCAAGAAAAAGCTTCCAAACTTCAAAATAGCAGGAGCTTTAGAATACAAAGACCGACCGATCAAAGCGCAATACCTGTACGCGGAAGAGAAATGGGAGGTCCGCCACTACCAGGACCACCGTCTTGACTCCGCTGCCGGCTACGTTCCGGCGTGCGCTCAACAGGTCTCTCACTTGCTCTAGTCCGGCAATCTGTGCGTCAATGGCACATTCCAGACCGCAGCAAAGAGGCTAAAGGCGTAAGCCATTGAAAACGCATGGTGGACGCGGGTGGAATCGAACCACCAACCTGTCGATTAAGAGTCGAATGCTCTGCCAGTTGAGCTACGCGTCCGTCGAAACCAGGGCCGAATGTTGAGCAACATCCAGGAGACAGGAGCACGCACCTGCCTCAGGCCCAAGCAAAATATAGCATAATCCGCATCGCTGTTCAGGGGACAGCGCGATCAAGCATCGAGCCCTTCCTCTTGCTTGGATACGGCCGGAGAACACTTGCGGAGGAAATGTTAAGGCTCAGAAAGAGAAGGAAAGTCCGCCCCGGATCGACCGCGCGTCCTGGGCGAAATAGAGCGTGCTGCCATCGCGGGTGAGGAAGGGGCGATAGCCCTCCGCCAGCAGATTACGAACATCCACCAACGCCTCTGTTCCGTTGGGCAGCAGGTGACCACAGTGGATCGGCTGCCGGATCAGGATGTTCAGGTATGCGCTCTGTCCAAAGTTGTCGTACACCCCCACCGGCGTCACTGTATCCGCAGGCTGCCAACGGTACGAAGCATGCCAACCCGTACCCGTGCTGACCAGCACGCCATGAATCGATGCGGTGACGGCATTGGCCCTCCGCTGGGTGAGGCCGTGCAGGGCATCGTCCACCGTGAGCGCCGAATTGGGTATCTCAAACGCCAGGGTCTTGCCATTGGAGTAAGAAATCGCCGCCCATGTGGAAGCTCCGAGCTTTTGCTGGAGCACCGCTCTGAATCCGTTGGTCGAGTACCCGGGCCCGGTAAAACGGATCACTTGCGCAACCGGGTCGTAAAGCAGATCCCCCGCGGCAAGATCCTGCTGCGATAAGGACCCGCCTCCGCTGACGATCGGATTCTGAATCTCGTCCTGATAGAAAGCCACCAGCACTCGACGCGACGACGTTTCGTCTTGCAAGCGGACTTCCTGATGGAAACCGTGTTCGATACGCAGCCTGCCGCCCTGCTCGGAGAACATCGGCGCAAAGGTGCGGTTGTCGGCAATCTCGTCGGCGTTCTGCATCTCCGGCGAGGTGGCGAGCCGATAGGAGACACCGGCTCCCGCGTCGTGCCAGGCAACATTCAAAAACGGAAGACTGGAGGTTGTTTCCGAGGGCCCGAGGACGGACTGGATTTCGTTGCCCAGCTCCATGGACACATCTGGACCAAGGTTCACTGACTCGGCGCTGCGCAGCAGCATGGTGTAAAAGGCCTGGCTTCCCGCGCCACCTTCGACCGCTGTCACCTGCTGCAGAGCGGCTACATTGCGGATGTGGCGTTCCGGACCAAGCTCCTGTTCGTATCCCGCTACGTACTCCGAGTCTTGCGTGGGTTGCAGGCTCAGGTTGGCACGGAGAATCAGATGCCCCCCAGCAGAACCCGAACGCTCCAACGCAAAGGCATGATGCGGACCGGCCTGACCAAAATCACGAGAAGAGCTGGTGACGGCGACCCGGGCTGCCAACTGCGGAGCGTCCCCGTCTGCCTGACCGGCGACTACCACCAGCGGGCCGTCCTGCAGATAGCGCAATAGCGGCCGATTGCTCGAGGAACGCAATGTCCATTTCCAGTCGTCGCTCGGCTCGTCCGGCGATCGAGGCTGGATCGGGAGCCATTGAATGGCTTCAAACAGCGTGCTGAGCGTGAGATTGACGACGATTCTGCTGCGGGCGCTTAGGTGCAGATCTTCACGCAGGGTGGGAAGGAACGAGGCTCCAGCCGCCTTTACCTGATAGGTTCCGGGCAGAATGTGCTCGAAGGAAAAGCCACCGCGAACATTGGTATAAGCCCTGGCCACCACCGTTGCGTCGGCAGCCATCAGTTCGACCATGGCTCCCATTTGCGGCGTGCCCTGTGCATCGCGCACCACGCCGCTCACCGTTGCGGGCAAGGGAGCACCCAGGACGGGCGATATACCCGCCACGGTCAGCGCAATCAGAACCGCGATTTGGCGATACCTTCTACGCACTCAACACACTACTCACTCAAACGCGCTGCAAGAGCCCAGTTCTGCTATCACCGACATCATATTGCCATCCCGATCAATAACGTTACCTATTTGAGCTTACCAGAGGGCCTAGTCAACCGTAAACGGGGCAGATTGAGCCACCTGCTGCTTGGATACGTGATCATTAACCGTGATCGTCACCTGGTACTTGCCCGGCTGCAGGCTGGAAAGGGGTACTGACCTCCTCACCGTCAACTGATCCGAGTTGGCGCTGTTCTCTCCCACCGCCGCGCTACTCTCCGACGTATCCAGAATCGCCTTGTTAGTCGCCATGTCCATGATCTGATACTGAATGGTGGCTGCGTTCTGCTTGCTCTTGTCGTCGATGGCAAGATTATAGATCTGCATCCAGAAGTTGAGCTTCTGGCTGCGGTGAAAAGTGACCGCATCGGCAGGCGAGGCGCTGACTCGCGGCCGCACGTAGGTGTTGCCGATAATGAACTGCCCGGTGCCAATCTGCTTGGTGGGCACCTGCTCCATTTTGTCGGCCAGAATCAGCGACGATGCGGAAAGCTTTTCATCGTCGTACTTGGGCACGACGATCCCTTCCGCCCAGAANNGATCGCGATATCCACGCGATACCGGCCCGGTTTCAGAGGCAAAGCCCACCAGTGGACTGAGCTCTGCTCGAGCGCCTTGCCCAGGAGTTCGCTCGGCTCTTCCACCTCGAGCGTCTGTTCAAAGGTCTGCACCACGTGGTCCGTAATCGTCGCGACCCGCCCCAGAACGTTGACCTCACCCTTGGCTACCCCGTCCTTGGTGGAAAAGGTAATGTCCCGGTTCCTGATCTGCAGGGTCAAGGGAACCAACACCGTATCCTCGGTGACCTTCACGTAATCGGTCCGGACCTCGAACGGGAAGAAGGGTCCGCTCAACACCTTGTGGTTGACCAGAAATCCTTCCAGGTCCTTGAACTTGACCGC
>PLZN01000566.1 GCA_003152195.1 Acidobacteriaceae bacterium | reverse complement strand
GAGTTTTTCCGCAGCCTGTAAAAGCCCGTACCCTTCAAAACCGGGAGTATTATCCGAGGTCCCCGGAGAATCTGCTTCACAGCTTCTTCGCTCCGGTGGGATAACAAATTATGTGATTTGCATAGATGTCGTTTCGCGGCATGAACTGTTCATGCCTTGCAAAAGAATTGTCATCCCGACCGGAGCGCACCCGGATTTCCTACTACGCCGCGCCGCCAACGGCCACGTGTGCGGCTTTCCGTAAAGAAAGCCGCATGAAGTTTGCCGACGCCATCAACCTCGGCAGGAAATCCGGGGTAGCGGAGTGGAGGGACCTGCGGTTCCCCTGCTATTCAAGCGACTCTGGATGGAGTCCAAAGCCCTTTTCGCCGGACGCCTTCTTCTCGTTCCACTTCTTCACCCAGGCTTCCCAGCTTGCGCCTGCGGCACGGTCTTTGCCGGTGAAGGTCAATCCCGCGATCTCGCTGTAGGCGATCGATCGCTTCTCCATCGAATCCTTGGGGAACAGCCGTACGCAGGACTGGGCGAGGGAAGCACCCGTCTTGCGGTCGAAAATATACCCCTCAACGACCCCACCGTCCTTGCAGGTGATGGTTACATCGCCGCGATAGTCGAAGGCCTTCTCGAGCGCGTCGAGCACTTCCGCGTCGCTGCCCAGAACCGGCGCCCAGCCTTCGAGGTTCTCATGCTTGGTCCCCGGGGCCAGCTCCAACGTCTCAGGATCGACGGTTTGGCTTCCGGCCGCGGCAGCTTTTTGTCCCGTCATACGCGAGTCTCTTCCGGTTGACGCTTGGCGTCACCGGCAATCTGCACCAGCGATGGTGACGAACCACCCAGCCCGGCAAGCTGAGGAGCATTCAGCAGATCGCGCGCACCGTGATCCTCGTACTTATCGAAGATGGTGGCACGAACCGCGGACATGAATCCGCGGAAAGAGCCGAACATATCGTTGACCGCGGAAGGCTCATACCCGCAACTGACCATGCAATTGGCGCATTTTGGATTGCCCGACTCGGTGCCGTAGTCTTCCCACACCGTGGTCTCCATCAGCTCGGCGAAAGTGGATGCGTAGCCGTCCTGCAGCAGATAACAGGGCTTCTGCCAGCCGAAGATGTTATAAGCCGGGTTGCCCCAGGGCGTGCACTGGTAGTTGCGCTTGCCCATCAGGAACTCCAGAAATAGCGGAGACATGTTGAACTTCCAGTGCTTTTCCCGGTTGGACAGAATTGCGCGAAAGAGTCTACGAGTGCGGGCGCGGCCCAGGAAATGTTTCTGGTCTGGCGCCTTGTCGTAGGAATAGCCGGGGGAGATCACGATGCCTTCGACGCCCATCGCCATCACCTCGTCGAAGAAAGCGCGCACGCTATTGGGGTCGGCGCCATCGAAGAGCGTGGCGTTGGTGGTGACGCGGAATCCGCGCTTGACCGCCTCGCGTATCCCCTCCACCGCCTTGTCATAGCCGCCCTCGCGGCAGACAGAAAAATCGTGGTGCTCGCGCTGGCCGTCGAGATGCACGGAAAATGTCAGGTACTTGCTGGGCTTGAAGAGGTCGATCTTCTCTTTCAGCAGCAGAGCGTTGGTGCACAGATAGATGTACTTCTTGCGCGCCACCAGCCCTTCCACGATCTCGGCAATCTGCGGGTGCATCAGCGGTTCGCCGCCGGGAATCGAGACCATGGGGGCGCCACACTCTTCGGCCGCCCGGAAGCATTCCTCGGGCGAGAGATCCCGCTTGAGGATGTGCGCGGGATATTGGATTTTGCCGCAGCCGGCGCAGGCCAGGTTGCAGCGGAACAACGGTTCCAGCATGAGGACCAGGGGATAACGCTTCTGCCCGCTCAAGCGCTTCCTGAGCACGTAGCTAGCGACGGTCCACATCTGTGAGATTGGCACTGCCATCGTTTCAAATCTCCTGTAAGTTCTCTAGGCTCTTTCCATCGCCCGGCGGTAGTCGGTGAGCGCCAGCAAGGGAAAGTAATTCCGGTAAAGATGGTAGGCCAGATAAAACACCCGGGGAAAGCCGGTCCCTGTTACCACGGACTGCCGGAGGGCGCCTTCTCCCATGCTTTCATCCCACGAACCATCCGGCCCTTGCCGCTCGATCAACCAGCGAACGCCCTTAGCCACCGAGTCGCTGCGCGTGTCCCCAGCCGATAACAGACCCAGGATGGCCCACGCCGTCTGCGATGGAGTGCTCGGGCCTACCCCTCTGGTCACGGGGTCGTCGTAGCTGGCGCAACTCTCGCCCCAGCCGCCGTCCGCATTCTGCACCATGCGTATCCACTCCGCTGCCTGCTGAATCTGCGGCTCGTGGTTCCACACCCCGATAGCCTCCAGACCCCGCAGCACCAGGAAGGTGCCGTAAAGGTAGTTCACACCCCAGCGGCCAAACCAGCTCCCATCCGGCTCCTGTTCGTTATAGATGAAGCGAATGGCCTTTTCGACGCGGCGGTCCTTTTGCGTGTACCCGTAGGTGGCCAGCATCTCCAAAATGCGGCCCGTGATGTCCACCGTCGGCGGATCCAGCATGGCATTGTGGTCGGCAAAAGGAATGTTCTCAAAGACCATCTTGGTGTTGTCTTTATCGAAGCTGGCCCAGCCGCCGTTTTTGCACTGCATGGCGAAGATCCAGGCAATCGCGCGCTGGCAAACGTCATACTGATAGCGTTCCCGGGCATGGTTGTCGACCTTGTTCAAGGCCAGAAGCACCTGGGCAGAGTCGTCGGTGTCGGGATAAAACTCGTTATTGAACTCAAAGTACCAGCCGCCTGGCGCCGCATTCCTGACCTTGACCGCCCAGTCTCCCTTGTGTCGAACTTCCTTCGACAACATCCAATCGGCGGCCTTCAGCAGCCGCGGATCGGTGCGCGGAACGCCGGACTGGCCCAGCGCATAGACGGCGTAGGCGGTATCCCACACCGGAGACATGCAGGGCTGCATGCGGAAGGTTGGCTCCAAAAAGTCGGGAATTCCCTCATCTTCAATGCTCAGCTTCTCGAACTCATCCATGGCACGGATCGTCTGCGGGTCATCGATGGAGTAGCCCAGGCAGCGTAAGGCGAGAATGGCATTGAGCATGGCGGGATAGATGGCCCCCAGCCCGTCACTCATCTCCAGGCGTTCCAGAATCCACTTCTCCGCCCTCCTGATCGCCATCTTGCGCAGTGGCCGGATATGCACTCGCTCGGCCCAATGGAAGAGCCGGTCCACTACCAGGAAGAAATTGCGCCAGCCCAGTTTGTTCTCGCGATCCCAGCGCAGGTGGAGCTTGGCATTCGTCTTGCCCCCGACGAATAGCTCATCGATCCCATATTCAGGAGCAAGCTTCTTGAAAGGCTTCTTGGCATAGGCAATCGAAAGCGGCACCAGGATCGCCCGCGACCAGGAAGAGATCTCATAAATATTGAAGTAACACCACTTGGGAAAGAGGACGAGTTCGGGAGGGATGGCCGGCACGGCATCGTATTCGTATTGGCCGAAAAAACAGAGGTAGATCTTGGTGAAGGTATTACATTGCACCACGCCGCCATTGCTGAGAATCCACTGGCGGGCTTTGACCATGACCGGGTGATCGGGAAGCCAGGCCATCAGCTTGAAGGCGAAGTAGGCTTTGACCGAAGCGCTGATGTTGGAGGGGCCGCCCGCGTAGATACTCCAGCCGCCATCCTCATTTTGCTTGCGCAGGATCTCCGCGACCGCCCGCTTCATCTTGCGCTCGTCGCCTGTACCGAGCAACGTGTGCACCATGATGTAGTCGGATTCGAGGGTGGAGTCTGCTTCCAGCTCGCCGCACCAATAGCCATCGGGGTGCTGCTGGGAAAACAGATAATCCTGGGCCCGTCCGACTGAGGCTTCGACCTGGTCTAACCCGGCGTCGAGACGGCCAAACCGGGGGACCGCAGGCTGTCCACTTTCAAAGGATTTGCTCATGCTGGACCTAGACGCTCTCTCTCGAAAAACAGCTACCTTACGCTGTGTCTAGCTGCTAAGCCGGTGTAACCATTGGTGTGGACCGAAGTGAAATACATTCTCGTGGTTTTCTCCCGAGGAAAACCACTCCTCGCGATCCTTACCACGCCACAGTAATGGTGACACCGGTTAAACCGGTACCGGCCTGATGGGCTGCACGATCTCCGGAGGCAGCCCGAAGCGAACATTTTCCGGCATCACTTCTACTTCTTCTACATCAGAAAAACCACGTCCGCGCAGATAGGCCACCACCTCGGCAACCAAAACCTCCGGTGCAGAGGCTCCCGCCGTGACCGCAACCGTGCTTGCGTTCTCCAGCCATTCGGGATCGATCGCTCCCGAATCTTCGATCAGAAATGCATTCGTACTGAGGTTACGGGAGACTTCGACCAGGCGGTTGGAGTTGGAGCTGTTGTTCGATCCGACTACCAGGACCAGATCTGCCTGGTGGGCTACGTTCTTCACCGCTACCTGGCGGTTTTCCGTGGCATAACAAATATCCTGGGTATGGGGTCCGACGATGCTGGGAAATTTGGCGCGCAACGCATGGATAATATCCCGCGCTTCATCCAGGCTCAACGTCGTCTGGGTGAGGTACGCAACCCGCTCAGGATCAGATACTTCGAGAGCTGCTACCTCTTCCACCGTGGAGACCACCTGGGTAACCTCTGGCGCCTCGCCGAGTGTGCCCTCTATCTCATCATGATCCCGGTGCCCTATCAGCACCAGCGAGTAGCCTTGACGGGCAAATTTGACCGCTTCCACATGGACTTTGGTCACCAGCGGGCAGGTGGCGTCGATCACCTTGAGCTTGCGCGATTTGCTGCGCGCGCGGACTGCCGGCGAAACACCGTGAGCGCTGTAAATGACCCGCATGCCCTCGGGAACGTCGTCAATGTCATCGACGAAGATCGCGCCCTTTTCCGCCAGCTCGTTGACCACGAAGCGGTTATGCACAATCTCTTTGCGCACGTAGATGGGGGCGCCAAAGGTGTCGAGCGCTATGTTCACGATGTCGATCGCGCGCACCACGCCGGCACAGAAGCCACGCGGCTTGAGGAGAAGAACCTTCTTGGCCACGCCGGAGCGGGCATCGCTCACGGGTGAAGATAATAGGGGACTTGTCACATTAACTAGTATAACGCGGCCGCCTCCCATCCGACAGACGGGAGAACCTTAGGCACCAAATGGCGTGATGGACGTCGGCACGGTTCCATTGGTAGGGAGAAGAAACTGCAGATCCCTTCGCAAAAAAACGCGAAGGATGGGGCACNNCTACCCTTTGTCATCCCGACCGAAGCGAAGCGAAGTGGAGGGACCTGCGGTTCCCACCTACAGTCCCGCTAGACCTTTGGCTTGACCGCTCGTCGGCTGGTCTTCAACATTTGCTCCGCGTGCCGCAACGAGGTCTCGGTCAGTTTGGCGCCGCTAAGCATGCGCGCCACTTCCTCGGTTCGTTCCCCATCCTCGAGAAGCCGCACCGAGGTTTTCGTTTTTCCCTGCCGCTCTTGCTTCTCCACCAGGAAATGCTGGTCGGCAAATGCGGCAATCTGCGGCAAGTGCGTGACACAAAGAACCTGCTGCGTCCGCGAGAGCTCCTTCAGCTTCTGCCCGACGGCTTCGGCGGCCCGGCCACCGATACCGATGTCGATCTCATCGAAGACCAGGGTGCGGGGGATGGGCGCTTTACGCCGCGGACTTCCCTGCCCTCGAGCCGCCCCCTCTTCGACGCTCACCTTGAGCGCCAGCATCACACGAGACAACTCGCCGCCCGAGGCAATTTGCTCCAGCGGTTTCAAAGGCTCCCCCGCGTTGGTTGCGATGCGGCAATCGACACTATCCCAACCCTGCCGGGTCCACTGGCTTTCCTCTCTTTGCGCGATCACCTGGACGGCAAACCTCGCCTTCATAGCCAAGTCGTTGATGTGCGCTTCGGCGAGCTTCTCCAGCTTGCGGGCCGCGGCGGTGCGCTCGGCGGTTAGTTCCGCAGCCACCCGGCGGTAGGCATCCGCCGCCTGGGTCTGGGCCGTCCGGAGTTCGAGCAACAACTGGTCGCGGTTCTCGACCTCCGCCAGCTTGCCTGCCACGTCCTGGAGATGAACCAGCACTTGCGCCAGGGTGGTTCCGTATTTCCGTTTCAGGCGATTGAGTACTTCCAGGCGATCTTCGATCTCCGCCAGCCGGTCCGGCGAGGCCTGAATTCTCGACGCATAGTCCCGCACCGTGGCGCTTACATCGTCGACCAGGGCGCGCGCGGACGTCACTTGCTGCACCGCGTCGGCAAATTGTGGATCGTACCGCGCGAGCTCCTCGAGATTCTTCAAGGCTCCGCGCAAGGCAGCCTCGGCCGACCGGTCGCTCTCGTACAGCAACTCGTGCGCGTACATGGCCGCGGCAAAGAGCTTCTCTGCGTTCGCCAGCACCCGCCGCTCAATCTCCAGCTCTTCGTCTTCCCTGTCCTTGAGCCCCGCGCTCTCGATCTCATTTTTCTGAAAGCTCCACAGGTCGGCCTCGCGCAGGCGCGCCTGTTCATCGCCTTCAAGATGATTCAACTTAGCGCAGAGCTCAGACCACTCGCGAAACGCGGCCGCCACCTGCTCGGTTGCGATCCCGGCGCTACGGTCCAGCAGATGCCGCTGCTGTGCCTGGTCAAAGCTGCCCATGGTCTCGCTCTGGGCATGCACCAGAGCCAGTTCCGGAGCAAGTTGGCGCAGCACGCTGACCGTGGCCGGCTGATTGTTCACGTACACGCGGCCCTTGCCACCTGCCTGGATCTCGCGCCGCAGAATGATCTCCGATCCTTCGCCATCGATCCCGTTGGTCTCGAGCGTGGCCTCCGCCCCCGGTGTGCTCTCAAAAACGCAGGCCACCACCGCCCGTTCCGCGCCGTGGCGCACCACATCGGACGAGGCCTTATCGCCCATAAGCAGCGCCAGGGCATCCACCAGGATCGACTTGCCCGCACCGGTCTCGCCAGTCAGCAGATTGAGACCGGGACCAAAGACGGCAATCGCGTGATCAATCACGGCGTAATTTTCAGCGCGCAGTTCGAGCAGCATTTAGCCGGTTCCCATCAGCGACGAGGCAAGGTTCGAGCGCAGCATAGCATGCTGCCCGTTACTTTAGCGGGTTCACCCTGAACAGCATCTTGTGTGCAGCTTGGTATCGCACGCGCATGTCTGCTAACGTTAAAGGGTAGTGATGATATCCCCCGTTCATATCGCGGCTTTTCTCCTTCTGCAGGCAGAGGACGGGGCACCACCACCCGTAGCTCATTCCATAACCAGCGGAGCCGGCGCCGTCCTGGACATGGTCCGCAACAGCGGGCCAATCGCCATCGCCGTGCTGGTCGTGCTGCTGCTCGGCAGCCTCTACTCCTGGGCCGTCATCCTGGGCAAGTCTTCCGTTTTCCGCCGGGCCCGATCGAAAAGCCGCAGCTTTGTGCGTGCCTTCCGTAAGGCCAACCGTCTGCAGGAGATTGCGGCGGTCAGCGAACAGTTCAAACCCAGTCCGCTGGTTACGGTCTTCGATGAGGTTTACGAGACCTACCGGCGCCAGACCGGCGGTTTTGGACCGCCAAAAAACATCACAGCGCTGGAGCGCACGGCGCAGTCGGCGGCCAGCGAATCGCTCACGGTTCTGGAACGGCGCCTGACCTGGCTGGCCACCATCGGCGCAACCTCCCCGTTTATCGGTCTCTTCGGCACCGTGATGGGCATCGTCGACGCCTTCCATGGCCTGGGCACCGAAGGCGCGGCGACCCTTCGCGCCGTGGCGCCTGGCGTCTCTGAAGCCCTGATCACCACGGCCGCCGGGCTGCTGGTCGCCATCCCGGCCGTGATCGCCTACAACCAGTTCACCGCGTCGCTACGCGAGTTTGCCTCGCGCATGGACGAGTTCTCGCGCGAATTGCTCAACAGTCTCGAGGAAATCAACCTGCAGCCCAACCAGGACCCGATGGAGAGGGAGGCCACGAGTGGCCTTCACCGCTAGTTCCGGTCACACCCGGACCTCGCTTGCGGACATCAACATCACGCCGCTGGTCGATGTCGTTCTCGTCCTCCTCGTCATCTTCATGGTTACGGCCCCGGTGCTACAGTCCGGCATCGATGTCTCCGTACCCAAAACGCGTAGCGTGAAGGAAATTACTCAGCAACGGCTGGTGCTGACCATTGATCGTGAGCAAAATGTCTTTCTGGGAGACAAGCCGGTCAACCTGGCGCAACTGCCTACGCTCTTACACCAGCCCAAGACGGATCCCGCGAACCAGGTCATTTATCTGCGGGCCGACGAGAGAGTTCCCTTCGGAGCCTTCGCCTCGGTGATGGACGCGGTCAAACAGGCCGGGATCAGCAATATCAGCATTGTCACCCAGCCCATCCAGAAGACAGCGAAGTAGCGGGCATGGCAGTCTACTCGGGCAACGACGATATTCTGGACCAGCCGGACGGCATAGGATCGCCGTTCGCCAAGTCCACGTTCCTGCATGTGCTGATCTTTGCGCTGCTGATCGGCTACGGGTACCTGCACAGTTTTTTCCGGGAAAACGAGTGGGGCTCAAACAACACCCAGCAGGGAGCGATCCAGGCCACCCTGGTTTCGACAGCTGCGTTGCCCCTGCCCCAGGATCACCCGCCGACGGACAATGTTCTGGCGACGGAGACCCCGAGTCCCGCGCCGGCGTTAGAGGAGCAAGCGACCGAGCCTCTCCCTTTGCCCGAGGCAGTTCCCATCCCGGAGCAGCAAACCCCGCCCAAGGCAGCGCCCAAACCGCAGACGCAACCTCCGCCGCCTCACCCGCAGCCGCCGCCAAAACCGCAGCATAAGGCGAACTATGGAGAAGCAGCGCCGCCCAATGCACCCCGGTCCACAGCGAACGTCAGCAACGCGAATAGTCCCGTCGCCGTCACGGGTGGAGATTTTGGCACTCGCTTTGGCTGGTATGTGGACGTGATCAAAGGCAAAGTGGCACAGAATTGGTACCTGCCCGAGGTGGAGCCGAGCACACCGGTGGGGGCCACCGTCTACATCCAGTTCACCGTGGCACGGGACGGTTCCCCGGGCAGCATCTCGATGGCTACGCCGAGCGGCTCTTCGTCGCTCAACTCCTCATGCCTGCATGCGGTACAACGAGTGGATACCTTCGGTCCGCTTCCCCCTGGTTATAACCAAAACACTTTGAATGTGCTGTATCACTGCACCTATCCCGGCCCACGATGAAGTTACTCTTGTAACCTACGTTGGGTTTTATCGTATAAACTTGAGACTGCTTAAAGCATGAGATTTCGCAAAAGGTTTTTATCCCCTAAGTCCCGCGCTCTGTTGCTGGTACTGGTGTTCCTACTGCTCAGACAATCACGAGCGGGAGCACAGGATTGGGTGCGTACGGGAACAAATCTGGGGGCGCCGCGCATCCGTCTGGCCGCAGCCGACTTCAATCCCGCTTCGCCTGACCCGCAGACCGTGGGGCTGAAGCCGACCTTCGACACCACGCTCCTCAATGACCTGACCAACGCCGGCATCTTTGACATGGTCTCCAAGAGTCTGGCTCCGCCGGTGATGCCGGCCTCGCCGCAACAGATCGATCTGGCACAATGGGCAGCGCCCCCTGCCAATGCCGCCATGGTGGCCTTCGGCTCCTTTGCCGTCACCGGTGGCCGGCTGGCAGTGTACGGTTGGCTTTTTGACGCTAAGAACCCGGAGTCCCCGCAGATCCTGGGCAAGCAATACAACGAGGTTGCCAGCCAGGACAACGCGCGCATGATCGCCCACCGCTTCGCCGACGAG
>PLZN01000481.1 GCA_003152195.1 Acidobacteriaceae bacterium | reverse complement strand
CGATCCGGAAAGAGCAGGTAAGCGCCAGTCATCGCGCCCTGGTGATTAAACAGCGGGGCCTGGTTGCTACGAAGCCTTACTTTGGCGTCGATCAGGCTGTCATAGTCCACTCCGACTTCCTTGACAGTGGTCGCTCTTACAGTGCCGTCGCTCAAAGCCAGATCCAAACTGATGTTTTTTCCAGACTTCCGGACCGCATGCACCACGCCCTCGACTTCCACCCATTGCCCGTCCTCCGCACCGGTCAGTATCTGCGCGAACGTTACCTCGGGCGGGGTCGAAGGCAAAGGGGACTTCCCAATCACGCGCGCCTCGCTGGCCTTGACGATGGGAGCATAGCCCCCTGCTGCACTTGTGCCCGTTATTTCAACCAAGTCGCCAGCCTTGAAAGGAACCGCAGGCACAGAGGAGAGTTCAACATAGATGCCGCCAGAAGAGTCGGAGACCCAAACCGTCGGATGTCGCGGATCGATGTAAGGGTCGTAGTAGGTGACTACGGTGCGCAGATGTACGGGATAGTTCCGCGCCGCCTGGTCGGAGGTCAGACTGTGGGCATCATGAGCCTTCGTGAGGGTAGGTAAGGTCTGCCGCTCGGACTGCCGTTGCTGACAGACGGAATCAGGCGCGCCCGAAAGCAGGCCAAGCACTACGGTAATCAGTACAAGATAGCCGCTTCGGTGCACACCTCTGCCTCTCCTACTGGTATCGGCATTTCCGGGTGCACGTCCAGTCCATGTCCAGGAGACCTGGAAGCACTCTGTGAGTGCCATGCACACTCGCAGACTGGAGGTTTCGACAGTCGATCAACGGTCTGAGCCCATACTTGCAGGTGGTCCACAAGGCTCCTGCGGCCTTCGGCGCTGCTTCGGGCAGGAGAGCTGAGCGGACCGTGGCCAGACCCGACCTGACCGTTCTCGGGCCGAGATCACCGTTTCATCCCTGCGATTTAGAGAAGAACATGCAAGTCTCGGTACAACATCGGTTCAAGTGGAGGAGAGAAAATCCCTAACCGGCCAAGCCGTCAGGTGATGGTGTTGTGTCTGCATGATGTCCTCCTAAACCTGAAACCCTTCGGCCCTTGCGCGGCGCTCAAGTAAGGCGAGATCCTTGGCGACTGACGAGGCGATCTTCAAAAGACGGGGGTCGTCTTGACCCATGCCACTGGTTCTGATGCTCCGATCCTCAGCACTACAATGAGGCCCTGGGCAAGAACGAGGCTATGCGGGAGAACGAGCGTCTGCGATCGGCTCTGCTGGATTCGGTAACACATGAGTTTCGGACGCCACTCAACGTAATCAAAGCCAAGGTCACCATGATGTTGTCGGGCGGCACGCTTGACGAAGACCGCAAGCGAGAGCTGCTTACCATCATTGACGAGGAGACTGATCGGCTGAATCGGCTGGTGGCAGAGGCCACGGAGATGAGCCAGCTCGATGCCGGCAAGTTCGAACTCGACATGCATCCGCATTCCATTCAGGATGCGCTGCAGCCGGCATTGGAGGACGCGAAGGCGTCGATCGAGAGTCATACCATGGAGATTGTGGTGCCTCCGGACCTGCCAATGGTACGCATGGATGCGCAGCGCATTCGCGAAGTGCTAATGCATCTGCTAGACAACGCCGGCAAGTATTCCGCTCCGGGAACTCCTATCAAAGTGATTGCTGAAGTAAAATCGGACCGGCTCGAAATCAGCGTCGCTGATCGGGGCATGGGCATCGATTCTCTGGAACAAACGTTGATCTTCGACAAGTTTTATCGTGGTGGACACCAACGTTACACGTCGCCGGGAGGAGGCATGGGCCTGCCAATCGCGAAGGTCATTATGGGGGCACATGGAGGCACCATTGGCGTGGTCAGCCAGTTAGGCAAAGGTTCGGTCTTTTCGATCAGCCTGCCGATTTATGGCAATCCGAAATTTATGGGCGTCCGTGAGAGGTCAGAAGCGGACGCTTACTAAACAACTAGGTTCCTTCTGCATGGGATTCGGCACTTGCACTCATCGCATGGTTTGGACCGCCCCGACCGGACTCACTGGGCGACCTTGACTACCAGGTGCCCCGGTCGCCCACCGTGACCTCGTCTCCAACACCAATCAATGCGGTCGAAGCTGCCTCTTCGGCTACAGCAGGCCCCGTCAGCTCATTGCCGCGCCCGGTGTAGAGGGCTTTCAGGTCTTGGTCGCTAGTTCGCGCCTGCACCGTCGGACCGGAAATCTTGTAACCATTGAGGTGCAGAATGGGAAGCACCGCACCATCCCGGACGGGATTGAGGAAGTTGATTCCTTTCCAGCTTCCTTCGAGCGGGCAGGTCTCCGACTCACCGTCACCGATAACACAGGCTACGATCAGATCCGGGTTGGCGAACGCAGCACCGAAGGCATGCACCAGCGAATAACCTAGTTCTCCCCCCTCATGCATTGAGTTCGGAACGCCGCCGGCTTGCAAAGCTCCAGCCACGGAGCTGACCGTCGTGCGGCGAGAGCCGAGCATCGTGCCTAGAAATTCCTGGGTGAGGTTCAGCACATCGCTCTGCGTACGATCCTGAACTGTCAAAAGCCAGCGCGCTAAACGCTGTTCTGCTTCATGAAGCCGGTGACAACCAGCAATTTGGCTGAGATCCATCGCTTGTTCTTGAAGAAACTCAAGGATGCGATCACGCACCTCTTCCGAAGATTGAAAGGCGTTCTGCAAGTCCACCATTGAAATTCTGAGGGCACTCCCCGGCAGTTGCATAAAGCAGCGGGTTGGGGCGAGCGCGGGGCCCATGAGTTGGAGACCCCCGATGACTCCTTCGCGTCCGACGACTCCCACTTCCGCAGTTCCGCCGCTCTCCATTGAGGTCACAACCGATGCCATGCCGGAGGTTATGAAGTATGCATAGTCAGGAGCCTCTTGCGCCTCGCTCGCCGTTCCTCCGCCCGAGTTCCTGGCAGAAATATCGAAAGTGACGAGATGTTGGTCGAGGCGAA
>PLZN01000077.1:370-4284 GCA_003152195.1 Acidobacteriaceae bacterium | reverse complement strand
TCTCAACGCAGGGGTCCACTCCAGTTTCGGGGACAGACAGTTTCGGGGACTCCATGTCCCCCTATGGCCCCCCATCTCACGCCATCGACTCCCGGCGAAGCTGACGCTTGAGAGCGCACGTTCATCGGGAAAACAATATAATCGGCGTTCCGGGTGTCCGGACCGCTTATGAGATGCCAGATCGAGGCCTGTCTCCCATCTTTCTGCATGGCGGCTTGCTTGACAGACACATGTGGGAGGAGCAGTTTGCGTTCTTCGCGAGGAGCCGTCGAGCTGTTCGCCACGACATAAAGGCTGGCATACAATAAACCGCATTCTTCCGGCTCTCAATGCAACGAGCTCTTCTTCAAAAGTCGAAAGTCTTTCAGCCCCACACGGGAGGGTCGGCATGACACTGCAGAAGGATCGGCAGGTCGGGATTTACAAAGTGCTCGGTGCGGCCCGGATTCCCGGGATGCTTGGTACCGCGCCGCATGCGGGACAGAGCACCGACGGTCGCGGGACGGCGCGACTCCCAGGACCGCTGAAAATCGGTCCAAGCATACTGTGGATGGACAGCACGGTAACCAGGATGGCGCAGAAGACGCTTAAGATACCGACGCCACTCCATGACAGAACCAAGCATGTGCATGTGGTGACTTGGGATCTAGGCGCTGCTTCGCCGCACACAACCGACGTCCTTCAGGGAGATCTAGCGAATTGCCCGGTTGCTTCCATTTTGGCGGCAATGGCGAATACTCCTGGCGGCGCAAAACGCATATCTACAGCAGTTCAAGAGCACTCCGCTAACGTGGTGACCGACCTTTCCGCAGTGATGCAATACCTGGATGATGACCCCGATTGGGTGGACAGGCCAAACGGCAGTCTCGTCTCAAACCGCTACTTTAGTGTCGACTTGCCGGACGTGAAGCAAGAGGTGAGCGACGTGTTCTATACCGACCAGGCGGACAAGGCCTGGGATCTGATCTACATGGGGGTCCAGGGTATCCGCAGGGATAAGGGAATCAAGCCTGTTCTGTGGCCGTCGGTGATTGAAAAAGCGTATGCAGCTCGCCTGGGTGGCTACGAGCAACTCGATGCCATCAATGACCCTGTCGTGGCCTGGAAGGCCCTGGCAGGCTCTGCGCCCACGCTGGTCCAGGTAAAAGACCTGGGAGACTCAGACATCACCAGACGTGCGCAGTCGGCCACTCAGGTACCAACGATTGCCACCACGCGCGACGATCGACGTGACAAGACGTTAGTGGAAACGGAATCCAACGGATTGTTGGAAGGTTGGCACGGCTATACGGTGACGGGCCTGGCGGGCAATCAAATCACATTGTACGACCCGCACGGAAAGTCTCCGAAGGTGTCCCTGGCTCAGTTCAAGAAGTTCTTCACTACCATGATGTATGGCGGGCTATGATCGGTTAAGAAGGGTGTGGTGCGGGTCGGACGCGACCGGGCGACCATGATATCCGCGTACTGAAGTTTCGGGGACAAAGTACCCTAATTCACGAACTGATCTTTGACCGAATGAACTGGCGAATCCCCGGCGCCGACGGGCCGGATGTGTCATCCATCGCAGGGCGCATACGCACGGAGATGAATGCCGTTGGCTATGCAATGATGGGCTCACCCCTGGTGTGCGCCTGGTGTTCGAAGACCGTTTAAGAAAAGTGAGAAGTAAATTCTGCATGGCGGTCGGCAATCTCAAGGAGCGGCTGGTCGTTCATGAGTCGTCGAAAACCGGAAGTTAGCGCTGACCATACCGCTTTCCCTCGCGTTTCGTTATCTGTGGTTGCTCAGCGGCCCACCAACTTCTGCATTTCTTCGGGGTAACGAGCACCTGTCACCGAGATCTTTGCGGTTGCGGCTTCCAGCTGCCGGAGATCTTCGCGCGTAAGTTCGACGGCGGCAGCTCCGATGTTCTCTTCGAGTCGATGGAGCTTCGTCGTACCCGGGATCGGAACGATCCACGGCTTTTGTGCAAGCAGCCAGGCAAGCGCGATCTGAGCAGGCGTCGCCTTTTTCTGTTGCGCAAACTCGCCAATCAGAGTAACCAACGCCTGGTTCGTTTTACGGTTCTCCGGCGTGAAGCGAGGAACAATGTTGCGGAAGTCAGTCTTGTCGAACTGCGTGTCTTCGCTGATCTTGCCGGTGAGGAAGCCCTTGCCCAACGGGCTGAATGGAACGAACCCGATCTCGAGTTCCTCGAGTGCCGGTATGACTTCGGCCTCAGGTTCTCTCCACCAGAGTGAGTATTCGCTCTGCAAGGCCGCGACGGACTGAACTTTGTGTGCGCGACGGATGGTCTCTACTCCTGCTTCAGAAAGGCCGAAGTGCTTGACCTTGCCTTGCTGAATCAGGTCCTTTACGGCGCCAGCAACGTCTTCGATGGGCACATTGGGATCGACGCGGTGCTGATAAAACAAGTCGATGACCTCGGTTTTGAGGCGCTTGAGCGAGGCCTCGGCGACCTCCTTGATGTGTTCCGGACGACTGTCCAGGCCGATCCAACGCGGTCCCCCATTGGGATCAGGTTTGAACCCGAATTTGGTGGCGATCACCACCTGGTCACGAAGTGGAGCCAGCGCTTCGCCCACGAGTTCTTCGTTGGTGAAAGGACCGTAAACTTCGGCGGTGTCGAAGAACGTTACGCCACGTTCGACGGCAGACCGCATCAGAGAGATCATCTCCTTTTTGTCCGCAGCCGGACCATAACCGAAGCTCATTCCCATGCAGCCGAGGCCGATGGCCGGCACTTCAAGATTGCCTTTTCCGAGTTTGCGTTTTTTCATTGCTTCTCCTTACCAATCAAATTGGGCCCAGTTATGATGCTGCCTGTGCACGCTGCATTTCGCGCCAGCGAGCAGGCGGAATCCCTTCCCAGGTGCGGAAAGCGCGAACGGACGAGTTTCCGTCCTCGTAGCCGAGAAGGTAAGCCGCTTCATTCAACTCAAGAACCGAGTTATTGAGATAGTGGCGAGCAAGCTGGTGACGAGCTTCGTCTAAAACGCGCTGGAAGCTTGACCCTTCTTCTTGCAAGCGCCGCTGGAGAGTACGTGAACTGATATGGAGCGCATCGGCGATGTCCTCGATGGTGGGACGCCGGCCGGTGAGTTTTTGCTGTATGGCTATGCGGACGCGCTCGGCGAAATTCTCGTCGCCGTTTTCCCGCTTCAACTCTTCCTCGAACTGCGGCGCAAGCATCCCCAAAAGCTCGGCATTGCGGGTAACAAATGGTCGCTGTGCGTCGGCAGCCCGAAACACGATCGCGTTGCGAAGGGCGCCGGCGACGACGGGGCAACCAAAATGGCGTTCAATGGTTCTTATGTGCGCACGAGGTTGTACGAATTCCACGCGCAGCGGCGACAGGCGCGTGCCTGTGCCTTGGCGAGCGGTCGAGAGCACCCAGGCAAAGCAGCATTCGATAAGCACCGGAGGCTCGACATCGTCAGCGAGAAGCCAGCGGAACTGGAGGCTCCACTCTTCGTCGTCCTTTTCCTGCACGATCTCTTCCGGGCAGGTGAGCTGTTTGTAGCGAGCCATTTGGTCGATGGCCGCGCCGAAGTTCTCTGTCGAAAGAGCTGCGAGAGCGATGGGGTGAAATCGTTCGATCTTAGTTTCTGTGCCCAGCAGCAGACCCATCGCCGGGTCGGTGCTGACTTCCCCAATGGCGCGCCATAGGGCGAAAAGTTCCTCAGTCTTCAGCAGCACGCGCGGTTGATCCATGAAAGCCTGGGGAAGTCCGGCTCTGCGCAGGACTGCAGAGGCACGGACTCCCAGTTCTTCCAACTTGAGAAAAGTGCTGCCAGAGACGCGAAAGTGCCTATTCATCGGTTTACTCAGATTTGAGAGAAGCCATGTCGATTGAGAAGCGGTACTTCACATCCGACTTGAGTAGTCTCTCGTAAGCTTCGTTGACCTTC
>PLZN01000077.1:0-358 GCA_003152195.1 Acidobacteriaceae bacterium | reverse complement strand
GCGTCGAGGATGAAGTCGAAGCTGCCGGTGTGCTTTTGCATCTCGTCCGCATTCTTCGAAATGACGACCTTGTCCGCACCGAGGCGGAGAGCGTCCTCCTTCTTATTTGGAGAAGTTGTGAAGACGACAACGTGCGCTCCGAGCGCATGGGCAATCTTAACCCCCATATGACCGAGTCCACCGAGACCGGCCACGCCAACCTTCTTGCCCTTGCTGACGCCCCAATGGCGCATGGGCGAGTAAGTCGTGATTCCGGCGCAAAGCAAAGGAGCAGCTCCGGCGAGATTGAGGTTCGAGGGGACGCGCAGGACAAACCTCTGGTCGACGACGATACTGTCGGAGTAGCCGCCATAGGTGA
>PLZN01000316.1 GCA_003152195.1 Acidobacteriaceae bacterium | reverse complement strand
ATCCGTGGTCAGGACAGTGTTTCGGGTTCGGACCACGAGGTTTTTGTTCACAGCTTCCGGGGTGAAGGCCGGGCTGCCGGCTGCGTCCTGAGCTCCGCTAAGCCTTGGCCACGCGCGCAGACACCGCATCGGAAGCGATCATTCCGTCGCGAATGTAGACCACGCGATGGGCATACTCCGCGATGTCCGGCTCATGGGTGACGACGATGATGGTGTTGCCCCGTGCGTGCAGCTCGTCGAAGAGCGCCATGATCTCATCGCCGGTCTTCGAGTCCAGGTTGCCGGTAGGCTCATCGGCCAGGATGATCGAGGGCCGATTAACCAGTGCGCGCGCGATCGCCACCCGCTGCCGTTGGCCACCGGACAACTCGTTAGGTTTATGGTTCATGCGGTCTTCCAGATTGACGGAGCGCAGAGCCGCCTTGGCTCGCTCGATTCTCTCGCCGGCAGGCGTGCCGTTGTAGATCAGGGGCAGTTCCACGTTGTGTAGAGCGGTCGCGCGCGCCAGAAGATTGAAGGTTTGGAAAACGAAGCCGATCTCGCGATTCCGAATGCGGGCCAGCTCGTCATCGTTCAATTCGCTGACCAGGTGTCCGTTCAGCCAATACTTCCCCTTCGTCGGCGTGTCCAGACAGCCAATCAGATTCATCAGCGTCGACTTGCCCGACCCCGATGGACCCATGATGGCGACGTACTCATTGTGCCGGATGCGCAGCGTGATGCCGCACAGCGCGTTTACCACCTGATCCAGGCCCATGGTGTAGGTCTTCCAGAGATCCTCGACGACGATGACATCTCCCTGGGCGACGTCCTGGGCCCTGTCGGCTTGCGCTGCGCTCGTGGATTCGAGTGCCATCTATCACTCCTGGTAAAACTCTGTGCTTGCGTGAAGGCGCTGGTTCCCGGTTAAACGCTTAGGTATGCTGGCCCGTTTACGAAGATTCCGTGTTCTCCGTTGCGGCCGCTGCGTTATCCCGCTTCACCTTGGTGTCGTTCTTGAGGATGCGCAGCACCTTATAGGGCCCAATGACAATTTCATCCCCTTCTTTCAGCCCACCCGTGACCTCGATGTCCGTCGCGCCGGTGATGCCGGTGGTGACCGGGACAAATACTGATTCCAACTTGCGGCCATAAGACCGCAGCAGGAAGACACCCTGGGTGCCCGGATCCTGAGCGCCGGACGCTCCCCCGTTGCCGGCCGATGCGGCGTTCACCGTCTGCATCGATGCGCCATTCAGGGATGCCGGATTGCGCATGGTCAGAGCCTGAATGGGGATTGCCAACACCTTTTGCCGCCGCGCGGTGGTGATTTTGGCGGTGGCCGACAGCCCCGGCCGCAATTCCGCGGGGGGATTGGAGAGCGTGACCACTACCTTGAAATCCTTGGCCTCTTCCGTGCCTGTAGTGCTTTGGCTGGTGGCAATACCGGTGGAGCGCAGAATGGCCTGGTCGCCGACTTCGGTCACCGTTCCCGGGAAGACCCTGCCTGGCAGGGCATCCACCGCCACCTCAACCAGCTGCCCCATGGCCACATTCACTATGTCGGTTTCATCCACCTTGACCTCCGCCGTAATGATGGACAGGTCCGCCAACGTCATTAGGGTGCTGCCTTCGGCATTTTGAATGCCGACCACGACGGTTTCGCCCTCACGCACCGGCATATTCGTTACGATGCCATCGAAAGGCGCGATGCTGACGGTCTTGTTCAAGGCGTCGACGTTGCTGGTCAGCGTAGCTTCGGCGGTGTCCAACTTACCCCTTGCCGAGGCCGTCTGGGCCCGGGCCTGCACCAGGGCCGCCTTGCTTTGCGCCAGGGTAGCAACGTCGGTGTCGTAGGCCGCCTTCTTGGAGTCGTATTCCGACTTGGCGATGAGCTCGGCCTTGTAAAGTGCCTGTGCCCGCTGCCAATCCAAAAGCTTTTGATTAAGATCGGCGACGGAGTGGTCAACCGTCGCTTCGGCCGTTTTTTCCGCAGCCTGGTAGGAGGCTATGTCTGTACCGGCGGATCGAATGCTGGCCTGCTGGGCATCCACGCCCGCCTGGGCCTGCACGCTCTCCACCGTGGCCACGATCTGGCCCTTCTTCACCCGGTCGCCTTCTTTCACGTACAGGTGAGTGATCCTGCCGAAGGAGGTGGCGCCGATATTGACGTAAGTCTTGGGCTTGATCTGCCCCGTCCCGCTGACGATGGAAACCAGGTTTTCACGCACTACTTTGGCCGTGAGTACCTTTGTATACCCGGATTGGGCGCGAACGATGGTAAAGGTGGTGACGCCGGCCGCCACCAGGATCACGCCTGAGATGATCAATATCTTCTTCAGATTCATGGGTAGAACGGTATCCCCCGCCCCTATCTACAATCATACGTGGAACCGCCGCCCGAGGTTCCCGGGCTCTCCGGTTTGGACTCCCCGTTTTGAAGAAGCGCTCCTTAGGAGCATAACAATAGGGAAAATGCTTTAGTACCGCAAAATGCCTGTTACCGCCGTACGCCGTTGTCCGGAAGATAAAAGGCGAAATGACATTCGCCGCTTGAAATCGTTGTTACCGAACCTTAAACTTGATGAGCCGTAAGGGGAGTATCGCGCAACATATGTTGAGGGTTCATTCTGCCTTCTTTCTGTTTGTATCGCTGGGGCTGCCGGCAACGCTCAGCGCTCAGGCTGCGCCTAGTCAGCCGTCGCCGGTGAGCACTACCAATGCATCCCCCAACGCATCTCAGGATAGCCAGACCCCTCAGGACCCGCTCCGCCGGCCGATGAGTGACAAGGACAAGTTCAAGCAGCAGAAAGAACTAAGAAACGAGCTCAAGGGACCGTACAAAAAGTGGGTGGATGAGGATGTGCGCTGGATCATCACCGACCAGGAGCTCAAAGCCTTCAAGAGCCTGTCGAACGATGAGGAGCGGGACAACTTCATCGAGCAATTCTGGCAGCGGCGCAACCCCGACCCCGATTCTCCGGAGAACGAATTTCGCGAAGAGAACTACCGGCGGATTGCTTATGCCAATGAGCATTTCGCCGCGGGCAAGCCGGGTTGGAAGACGGACCGCGGGCACATGTATATCGCGTACGGCAAGCCCGACAGCATTGAGTCTCATCCCAGCGGCGGCTCCTATGAACGCCCCATGGACGAGGGCGGCGGGGAGACCTCAACCTTCCCCTTCGAGACTTGGCACTACCGGTACCTCGAAGGCATCGGCGAGAACATCGATATCGAGTTCGTCGACACTTGCATGTGCGGCGACTACCACATGACCCTTGACCGCTCGGAGAAGGATGCCCTGCTGCACGTTCCGGGTGCCGGCGCGACCCTGGGCGAGCAGATGGGAACGTCGAAGAGAACCGACCGCTTCAACGGTGGACTCGAAAGTCTGGGCGGCGGCCCGATGGCGAGCTCGAATCAGGCGAAAGAGTTCGACCGCCTGGAGCAGTTCTCCAAGCTGCAAGCCCCGCCGGCGGTCAAGTTCAAGGACCTGGAAGAAATCGTTACCCATAAGATCACCGTCAACCTGATGCCGTTCGACGTCCGGGCCGACTTCGTGAAGGTCACCAGCG
>PLZN01000569.1 GCA_003152195.1 Acidobacteriaceae bacterium | reverse complement strand
ACGAATCTCGATACCGACCGTCGCGTATCCCACCCTTTGCAAGGAGCGCAAAGGATGGGGCACCCGCCTTTTCCTGGTGCTTCCTGCCGAGCCAAACACCAACCGCGGCTTAATCGAGAACTTGTTTCTTTTCCGGCCGTCACTCGGTCCGGAGCACGCGCATTGGCTCGATCGACGCTGCCCTCCGTGCAGGCAGGTAACAGGCCAGGAGGGCAGCCGCCATCAGAATCAGCCCGACCGCTGTGAAAGCAGAGAAGTCCATCGGTCTGACACCAAACAATGTACTTTGCATACCCCGACCGACAAAATAGGCACCGATCAAGCCCAGTCCCAATCCAATGCAGGCCAGCAGCGCGCCCTCCCGGACCACTAAAGCAACCACGCGGTTGCGATTCGCCCCCAACGCCATGCGCAGGGCAATTTCGTGGGAGCGCTGCTCCACGGAAAAGGACATCACACCATAGATTCCCAGTGCGGCCAGAGCTAAGGCGACGATGGCAAAGCAGGTAAAGAGGATCAGGGTGAAGCGCTCGTCGCCCAGGGTCTCGTCCCGTATCTGGTCCATGGAGCGCGGCTGGGCCAGAGCAATCTGCGGGTCAACGGCGTGGACCGCCGCGGCGATGCTCCGCGTCATCGAAGAAGGGTCTTGAGCTGTGCGCACAGCGATGCCGGCCTGGGGCCATGGTATCTGCCAGAAAGGGATAAGGATTTCCGGGTAGTTTTCACGTTGCACGGCGGCGCGGACAGTGTGGTAAACCCCGACAATCTGCCATTCGACCGGAGGGCCCAGCTTGGTCACACCGGGAATGAGCTGCTCCACCACCACACGCTGTCGCAGTGGGTCCATTCCCTTCAGGTATTTGGTCACGAAGTCCTGGCTAACCATCGCCACTTTCACACTCGAATCGGTGTCCTGTCCATTGAAGGCGCGTCCCTGTTCCACGCGAATCCCGAATGTCTGGAAATAGCCGGGGGTCACCATTCCAAAACCGGCTCCCGGGCGCAGCGAAGGATCCGCATATGCGGGTTTGCCTGCAAGCGTGAACGGCATTCCGAAACCAGCGCCCTGGAGTGGCATGCCGGTCATTGCGGTGGCGTGGGAGACACCGGGAACCGCATCGATACTGGCGAGAATCTGCCGATAGTAAGCCACAATCTGCGCCGGATCCTTCGATCGCGTATCGGGAACGGGGAGAAAGAAGGTCAGGACGTGATCTGTGCTGACGCCAAGGTCCGTATGCAACAGGTTCCAAAAGCTGTGAATCGCGAGCCCCGCTCCCGCCAGAAGCGGTAGCGCCAGGGCGAACTCGCCAATGACTAGAATCCTCCGCAAGCGATGCTTGCCGGCGCTCGTCCCGGTGCGGCCTCCTTCTTTAAGCGCTTCACCGGGATCGATGCGCGAGGCGTACCAGGCCGGCACGCACCCGGAGAGAATGCCGGCAAGCGTGGTGGCCGCCAGGGTAAAGAGCAGAATGGGAAAATTGAGCCGCAGATCCACTTCGTTGGGCAGAGTGTTCGGCGGCATCACCGCAATGAGGCCCTGCAACATGGCGTAACCGGCCCCGACGCCCAGCGCGCCGCCCGTAAGCGCCAGCAAAAGGCTCTCCGTCAGGAGTTGTGCGAAGACGGTGGCCCGGCTCGCTCCGAGGGCGCTGCGCACGGCCATTTCCTTTTGCCGCGTCATACTTCTCGCCAGAAGAAGATTGGCGACATTGACACAGGCGATAAGCAGAACGAATCCCACGGCTCCCAGCAGCAGCCAGAGGGTCTGTTTTCTGTCGCTGGGGAGGAAGTCATTCTTGAGCGGCTCCACAAACGCGCCCCAGCCTTTGTTGCTTTTGGGGTACGCCTCGGCGATGTGAGCCGTTACCGTATTCATGTCTTGTTCCGCCTGGTGGATAGTCACACCCGGCTTGAGCCGGCCCATGACCAACAGCCAGTGGAAATCGTGATTGAGCTGTTCCGGCTTAAAGACCAGCGGCACCGACAGTTGCGCCTGGGCGCGATCCGAGATTCCCGCTGCCGCGACGCCGACCACAGTGTAGGGCTCGCCATCCAGGCGAAGCGTCGTGCCAATGATCTTGCGATTGGCGCCTAGTCTCTCCCAAAGCTTGTGCGTCAGGACGACAACGTGATCTTTGCCTGCCTGCCCTTCTTCCGGCAGAAAGCCGCGACCCAAAAAGAGGGGCTCACCCATCATCTGGCTGAAGCCGGGAGTGATCCGAGAGCCCTCGAGATATTCCGGTTGGTCTTTGGTGGCGATGTTGAAGCTGCCGCCCGTCCAGGCGTTGATGTCCTGAAAGACAGTGCTTTGCCGCTTCCAGTCGGTGAAATCCCCTGCGGAAACTGAGTTGCGGTGGTCCTGAATCTTCGACCAGACCATGACCAGCTGATTGGGGTCGGGATAGCTCAGAGGAGCCAGCAAGGTTGCGTAGTCCACCGTGAAGATGGCTGTATTGGCGCCGATGCCCAGCGCGAAGGTGAGCAATACCGTAATGGTCAGTCCGGGATTCCTGCTGAGCATGCGCAGGCTTAAGCGAAGGTTTTGCAGCAGGGTCACCATAACATGCTCCCTCGAGGTCCGCGATCCCCGAAAACGTCTACGCAGTGTACGCGTTTAGGGATTGGATTGTTCCCAACGACGCTGACACCTGTGGTCGCTGTTCCGAAAACCAAAGGCCGATTGCAGCGCTTATGACAAATACTCTTTCAGAAAGGGATCATCCGAGTGCACCAGATCGTGCGTGGAGCCATCGAAGATCATGTGCCCGTCATGCAGCACAAGAAAGTTGGTTTTTGGATCGAGGTGGCCGTCCGGGTTGGGAACCATATGGTTGAGAGCACGGTCGAAGTTGTGTGTAGCCAAAGTAAAGGCGTCTTGAAGGCGGTGGGTGACCAGCAACGAACTGGTGTGGTAAACATCACGCTGCTTCATGACCAGCTCAATGATGGTGGTCGAAGTGATCGGGTCGAGGCCTCCGGTAGGGGAATCGTAGAGGAGAAGGTCCGGGCGGTTGACGACAGCGCGGGCAATGGCGACACGGCGGCGCATGCCGCCGGAGAGTTGTGACGGGTACTTTTCCAGCGTCTGTTCCAGTTCCACGAAGCGAAGCGCCTCGGTCGCGCGCTCGGTCACTTCCGCCTCCGGTACCTTTTGCTCCATCATGCGGTAGGCCACGTTGTCCCGCACGGTGAGCGAATCGAAGAGGGCGCCCTCCTGAAAAACCATGCCAATGCGTCCCCTCAACTTGAACAACTGGTTGTCCGGCATGGTGTCGATCGGTTCGCCGAAGACCGTAATGGTGCCGGAGTCAGGTTTTATCAGTCCGTTCGTGAGCTTGAGCAGGACGCTCTTGCCGCTGCCGGCTGGCCCCAGCAGGATGCGGGTTTCGCCTGGAGATACGGTCAGGGAGATATCGTCGAGAACTTGCTTGCCCTCAAAGCCGATGGAGACATGGTCAAAGACAACGACTGGTGCACCCGGATCGTCTTTGGTTGGGGCGGCTGCAAGCTGGGGCGTGGTCACCATGAGCTCAACGGCCAAAAATACCGATCATGAACTGGCTGATTACGAAGTCGACCGCGATGATGAGCACCGAGGAGACGACGACGGCCTGGGTCGTGGAGCGGCCGACACCCTGCGTACCGCCGCGCGTGGTCATGCCGTAAAAGCAGCCGATGGTGGCGATGATAAAGCCGAAGACAATGGGCTTGACAGGCCCTGAAGAATATCGGGATAGCGCAGCGCCTGGTAGGCAGTATGAAAATACTGCGAACCATCCTGACCGAGCATGAAGATCGAGACGGCGGCTCCGCCCATGGTGCCCACGGCGTCGGAGAT
>PLZN01000305.1 GCA_003152195.1 Acidobacteriaceae bacterium | reverse complement strand
CGCATCATCTGCGGCGAGTTCTGGGGAAAGAGGGGACCGGTAGAAGGTGTAGCCGCTGATCCCAACTACCTCGATATCTCGGTCGCCCGGGGCCAGCGGAAGCGGCTCAAGGTCGAGACTACCCGTAACGCCTTTGCCTATGTTTTCGCGGGCTCGGGCACATTCCGGGACAGCTCGCATCCCCGAGCGGTTCTGACCGAGCAGGCCGCGAAACCGGACGCGGCGCCCGTCTACGATGTCGGTAATCATTCGCTGGTGCTTTTTGACCGCGGAGACGAGATCGTGGTGCAAGCGGGCGACGAGGGCATCCGATTCCTGTTGGTGTCGGGCAAGCCGATCGAGGAACCGGTCGCGTGGTATGGGCCCATCGTGATGAACACACAGGAGCAGCTCCGACAGGCGGTGGCCCAATTACAGGACGGCTCTTTTATCAACCACCGTTGACCGTTGCTAAACGTGAGGTTAGCCTCCGCCGGACCCGCTGGTTCGGCGGAGAGCGCTTTGTGATTCGACATTTGCGAAGGCGCCTTAGTATAAAGATGTCTTAGTGCCAGGCACCCTTCAGGGTTCGCCGGCCGGCTCCAGTGCGGCGGCGCAGAATGTGGGACACACAAGATGCATGATCACGACCATCAAGCCGTCCCGTCCGACCCAGCATTGCGCGTGAAAGCGCTCGAATCGCTACTGGTTGAAAAGGGGCTGGTGGATCCGGCGGCGCTCGATGTGTTAGTGGACACGTTGGAACACAAAGTGGGTCCGCGCAATGGAGCCCGCGTGGTGGCGCGAGCCTGGGTGGATCCCGCTTATAAGAAGCGTTTGCTGGCGGATGCTCCTTCGGCCATTGCCGAGCTGGGTTACACCAGCGGGCAGGGGGAACACATGCTGGTGCTCGAGAACGGTCCGAAGGTCCACAACCTGGTGGTGTGCACGCTCTGTTCGTGTTATCCGTGGCCGGTACTTGGATTGCCGCCGGTTTGGTACAAGTCGGCGGCGTACCGGTCGCGCGCCGTGATCGACCCGCGTGGAGTTTTGCGCGAATTCGGCACCCAGGTCCAGGAAGACGTCGAAGTGCACGTCTGGGACAGCACCGCGGAGCTGCGCTACATCGTGCTTCCGGAGCGTCCGGCGGGCACGGAAAATCTGAACGAAGACGAACTCGCCGCGCTGGTCACGCGCGATGCCATGGTGGGTGTTTCCAGGGTGCCGCCTCCGGGAGAAAAAGTATGAACGGCGTCCACGATATGGGCGGACTGCAAGATATGGGTCCCGTTCAACGCGAAGAAGAAGAGCCTGTGTTCCATGCGGCCTGGGAAGGGCGCATATATGGGATCAGCTCGTCGCTCCGCGCCATGGGCAAGTGGAACCTTGATACGTGGCGTCATCAAATCGAACTGCTTCCTCCCGTCGACTACTTGCAGACGACTTATTACGAGCGGTGGCTGAAGATCAATGAGCAACTGCTTGTGAAGCACGGCCTGGTCACGCCGATGGAACTCGCAACCGGCACGCCAGATCCCGGCTCGGCGAAAGTGGTTCCGGCCTTGACCGCTGCCGTTGCAGCTCGCCGTCTTGGTCGCCGAATTCCTTCGAGCCACGATCCCAAGGTGACGCCGAACTTCAAGGTTGGTGAGCGCGTATGCGCACGCAACACGAACCCGATGGGACACACCCGCCTCCCGCGTTACGCCCGAGGCAAGGTCGGTGCCATCGCGCGCGATCACGGTGTCTACACGTTTCCCGATACCAACGCGCACTTCCAAGGCGAGAAGCGCCAGCACGTCTACTCCGTAAGCTTTTCTGCTCGCGAACTTTGGGGTGAGCAGGCATCCCCCCGGGACTCCGTTCACCTGGATCTGTGGGACGACTACCTTGAGCACGCCTGACCTCAATTTGCCGCGTCTGCCGCGCGATCAGGAAGGATCCGCGTTCGCCGAACCCTGGCAGGCGCAGGCATTCGCCCTCGCTGTCAAGCTCTCCGAGGAGGGTCACTTCACCTGGAAGGAATGGGCGGCGGCGCTCGCCGATGAATTGAAGGCGGCCGCAGATCGCGGCGAGCCTGACGATGGCTCCTATTACTACCATCATTGGCTAGCGGCTTTGGAGCGTCTGGTTATAGCTAAGCACTTAACCGACGGGGCTGCATTGCTTGCGCGAAAAGAAGCATGGACCGACGCCTACAGGCACACACCTCACGGCAAACCTGTCGAGCTCGTAGCAGACACCGGCCGTGAAGAGCACTCATGAGAAGCTGAGACCGCATCCAGCTGGCCAACTTCGGCGGCNNGCCCCATCCTTCGCGCCTTTTGCGAAGGGTGGGATACCACGAATCTCGATGCGCACCGTTGCGTATCCCACCCTTGAACCCAAAGAACGGGTTCAAGGACCCCGGATTTCCTACTGCCCCAGCCAGCGTTGCGTGTGCGGCTTTCTCACCAGAGGAGAGGGCTAGAGATGGGCTAGAGAAGAGTTCGGCAAGAAAATCGATTGTGCTTGACATAATCGCGGATTGCGATAGTATTATTCCGGATTGCAATATCAATGAAACTAGGCGAGAAATTACGGTATCTGCGGGAAGTGGAAGGCAGCTTGCGCGGAATGGCCCGCGCGATGACTCAACAGGAGCTGGCGCGCGCGATCAAGGCAGAGCTCAAGACTTCCATGAGTCAGTCCTACCTGTCGCAGATCGAGAGCGGTGCGCGGCCGCANNGGTTACCTGGTGGATGACCCCGAGGGCTACCACGCGGAGCTGATGAGCGAGGCGCGGGTCTTGGACGACAAGCTGGACCTGTGGCTGGTGAACGGGGCGGAACGGTTTCCCCGCGATCCTGAGCTTAGAAAAGCGCTACTGACCTTGGCCAAGCATCCCGAGTCGAGGCAATGCTTGCTGTTGCTCGAGTCTCTGATTGAGACGCCAGGGCTGGTGGAGCGACTGGTTGAAGTGCTGCGGCCTGCCGCCAAAAGCGCCAAGCGCCTCACGGTGCGGCCTTCGACGACGGTCCCTCATACAAAGAATCCAGCGACAGCAGGGAACACCAAGCGCCGCGGAAAGGAGAGAGGGCGATGACCTGGGAGATTTTCTACCTGATCTGTTTTGCAGTTGGTTTGGCGCTGACCGTGCTTTCGTTAGCTGGCGGGCTCCATCATCACATGCACTTTGGGCTGCATCGTGTAGCGCATACAAGCCACGCCCCTGGCGCCGGCGGCCGCGGCATTTCCCCGGTAAATGGTTTCACCCTAACCGCCTTCCTCTGCTGGTTTGGTGGGGCAGGGTATCTGCTGGAGCGTTATGGCGCCTTCGTGACGCCACTCATTCTGGCCTTGGCGACGCTAAGCGGGCTGGCAGGTGGGATGTTGATCTTCTGGTTCCTGGCCAAGGTGCTGTTGCCGCATGACAAATCGCTGACGGCCGAGGAGACGGAGATGACAGGCGTAATCGGGCGCGTGAGCGGAACGATTCGCGGTGACGGAACCGGGGAAATTCTGTTTTCGCAGAACGGCGCCAGGCGCTCGAGTCCGGCGCGCAGCGACAACGGGCAACCGATTGCGCGGGACATGGAAGTGGTGGTGATGCGCTACGAACGAGGCATTGCTTATGTGCGCCGCTGGGATGAGGTCTCCGGTGGCGAATCGCTCTCGACCGAAGGTTCCTGATGAAAGGATCAGGAGGCACTTATGATTAACACAGTTGTGGTTGTCGTGGGTTTGTCCGTTCTCGCCGTAATTCTACTGCTGGCGATGATCGCGAAAATGTTTCGCAAAGCCGGCCCGAACGAAGCGATCATCGTTTACGGGTTTCGGGGACCTCGGGTCGTGAAGGGTCACGGCACGGTGATCTTTCCCATGGTGGAAAGCAGCCGCCAGCTTTCGCTGGAACTGATGTCGTTTGACGTTGCGCCACAACAGGACCTCTATACCAGGCAGGGTGTCGCCGTGACGGTGGAGGCGGTAGCGCAAATCAAGGTGCGTTCGGATCAGGAATCGATCCTGACCTCTGCCGAGCAGTTCCTCACCAAGACTCCTCCGCAGCGGGAAGGGTTGATCCGGCTGGTGATGGAGGGTCACCTGCGCGGCATCATCGGCCAGCTCAAGGTGGAAGAGATTGTGAAACAGCCGGAGATGGTGGGCGACCGGATGCGCTCCACCTGTGCCGACGACATGACCAAGATGGGACTGGAAGTGATTTCCTTCACCATCAAAGAGG
>PLZN01000213.1:18083-18216 GCA_003152195.1 Acidobacteriaceae bacterium | reverse complement strand
CGCCCACAAGGGCGGCTTCGACTGGCCTGATGTCGAAGGAATCTTCGCTAAGCTCGAAGAGGAAACCGAGGAGTTGCGCCAGGCCATCCGGGACCATTCTTCCTATCCGGCAGACTTGGCGGCGCCTGCCGCC
>PLZN01000213.1:0-18018 GCA_003152195.1 Acidobacteriaceae bacterium | reverse complement strand
TCGCTCTGGAACCAGGCCAAACTCGCAGAAAGCCCTTCGCTTTCGTGATGAACCTCCGCGGAGATCCCATCCTGATCCGTCCGTGCCAAACCATGGAGGAGTTCAGCGCCTGCGTTCAGCTCCAGATCGACGTCTGGGGGTACGGAGACCGGGATGTGATTCCGCGCCGCGTCTTCATCGTCAGTCACAAGATCGGCGGCCAGGTGATCGGCGCATTTGATACCGCGCGGCCCGGTGTGAGCCCGGACGGCGATGCCTACTGCCTGGTCGGCTTTGCCATGGCTTTGCCCGGCATCTCCGGCGGCCGTCCTTATCTGCATTCCCACATGCTCGCCGTCGATCCCGCATATCGCAACCTGGGCATCGGACGCAGGCTCAAACTTTTCCAGCGTGAAGAGGCCCTAGCCCGCGGGATTGCTCGCATGGAGTGGACCTTNNATGGTGTATCCTCTTCTCGACTGCATGGTCAGGTTCCTACCGATCGTCTCTGCGCGGAATGGTGGCTGGATAGTGATTGGGTTTGTGCCGCCCTGGGCGGGCATCCGGTCGCTGTTTCCTCAGTGGAGCAGGAAATCTCCGTACCGCATCAAATCGCTCATTGGAGGCATTCGCCTGAGGATCAGGATCGTGTTCTCGATATCCAGACCAGGAATCGCGAACATTTTCAGCAGGCTTTCGCGCAGAAACTTGCCGTGGTCGGTTTCAGGATCGATGCAGAAGGCAATGGGATCTTTCAGCTCGGGCGATGGCAGGAACCCGGATTCGACAGCGCCACCAACCCGCGACAGGAAATTCGGGAGCCGATAAGCTCCTCACACTCACTTCAACCGGAGTCGGGCAGGTGTTCATGAAGATTGAATCGATTGTGCTGCGTGAGCTCAGCATGTCCTTGATTAACCCCTTCACCACCAGCTTCGGCGAAACCAGGGAACGCCGCGTGCTGCTGGCGGAGGTCCGCGCCGAGGGCCTCTCCGGCTGGGGCGAATGTACCGCTGGAGAGCACCCTTACTTCAGCGAAGAGTCGACGGATACGGCGTGGATCACCATTCTGCAGGAGCTCGTACCCCTACTCGTGGCTGCCGAAGACCAGCGCGGCGGTAAGTGTCCGGAGATCTTCCGCCCCGTTCGCGGCCATCGCATGGCCAAGGCCGCGGTTGAGAATGCTCTGTGGGACCTGGAAGCGCAGATGCGTGGGGTGCCCTTATATGAGCTTTTGGGGGGCACCCGGGAAACGATCGCCTGCGGAGTTTCCATCGGCATCCAGCCTTCGTTGGAGAAGCTGATGGACAAGGTGGGGTCGGCGCTTTCCGAGGGCTACCAGCGGATCAAGCTAAAGTGCAAGCCGGGTTGGGATATCCAGATGTTCGAAGCGGTTCGCCATCGCTGGCCAAACATTGTCCTGAGCTGTGACGCCAACTCCGCCTACCGGCTGCGGGATACCGAGCACCTCACCAGCTTTGACCGCTTTCATCTGCTCATGATCGAGCAGCCGCTGTGGGCGGACGACTTCTATTTCCACGCCATGCTGCAGCAGCGCCTGGATACGTCTATTTGCCTCGATGAATCCATCCGCAACCGCCGCGACACCCTGGCCGCTATCGAAATGGAGTCCTGCCGCATCATTAATATCAAGCTGGGACGCGTGGGCGGCTTCAGCGAGGCCATCGCCATCCATAATGCGACCCAGGAGCGCGGTATTCCCGTCTGGTGCGGAGGCATGTTGGAAAGCGGCATTGGCCGGTCCCACAACATCGCCATGTCGACCCTGGAAAACTTCTCGCTGCCCGGAGATGTTTCCGCCTCCAGCCGCTACTGGGCCGAGGACATCATCGAACCCGAGGTCACCGTCTCCTCCGCCGGGGAGATCCGGGTGCCCAACACTCCGGGCCGCGGCTTTGAAATACGCACCGATCTGGTCGAACGGCTCACCGTCCGCAAGGAAGAGATCAAGGCCATGGCGTTGGTCTGATAGGGCTGTCTCGTGAATCTGTCTCGGCTAGTGTCGCGCGCAGGAAATCCGGGAACCCCCGGAGCGGTCTTCTGCGTCCAATGATTGGACTTTACAGGCTGCGGAAAAACACTATCAATGAAGGGTACGGGCGTCAGCCCGTACGTAGACCGAACAGAATCATTGGGCCTTTGGGCCCTGAGGGAATGCCCGTACCCTTCGAACCAGAGGGTTTTTCCGCAGCCTGTTTAGCCGAGCCCGGCGAGGCGCTGTGATCTACACGCGCCGAACATTGGAGAAGAGATGACCCCGCAGGAAGAATCGATGTTGAACGACCTTATCGGCCGCGTCGAGCAAACCCAACTCCCGGAGAAGGATCCGGAAGCTGAGCAGCTGCTGAACCAGAGATTGGCTCCCAACCCGAACGCTCTCTACATCCTGTCGCAAACCGTACTGGTACAGAAATACGCGCTGGAGCAAGCCAAGTCGCAGATTGACCAGTTGCGGCAATTACAGCAATCCCCGCCGCCGTCCGCCGCCCACGCTACCAGCTTTCTCGGCAGCCTGCTGGGTCACCGCGATCCGGTTCCGCCCCCTCCCCAGCCCCCGCCGCCTCCGCCGCCAGCCTATGGTCAACCGGCCTATGCCCAGCCGCCATACGCCCAGCCTTGGAACCCTGCCCCCACGTACGGGGCTCCGCCGCAACAACCCGGCGGAACCTCGAGCTTTTTGCGCACCGCCGCGACCACTGCGGCTGGAGTCGCGGCCGGGGCTCTGGCCTTTCAGGGCATCGAATCGTTGATGCACGGCTTTGGTCATCCCGGCGGTTTCGGGGGAGGCGGATACTTTGGCGGCGGTGCGCCCGAAGAGACCGTCATCAACAATTATTACGACGATGCCGGCCGCCAGTCTGGCACCGAGGGCCACGGTGAGCACCTCGACAATAGTGGCTTGGGGGATAGCGGAAACGATGCCGCCAGTCTGCAGCAGGCAAGTGACAACCTGAGGGATGGCTCGGATGACGCGGATGATCAGGATGATTTGAGTCTGAACGACGCGTCCTACGACGATTCGTCTCTTGACGACTCGGACATTGACGACTCATCCTACGATGATTCATCCAGCGACGGCGGGAACGACCTGGCCTAGAGTTTTGGGGCGGTTTCTTTCCCCCACGTAGGGTTCGCTTACTTGGACGCTACCTGGGCCGCAGGGTGGTTTTGCAGCAACCGGATTGCATCCTGGTAGCTCAGCTCCTGCGGCATCATCTGGAAGTTGCTGTAGTCCTCCGTGGTGGAGAAGTCCACGCTCTTCATCATCATTATTTTGCCTTGAAGCTGCAGCTTCATGTGGATGGTTTCCCAGTGATGCAGCCCGACGTCGGCGTTTTGCACCAGAATGCTGCCGCCCTTGTAGAGCCTGCCCAACACACCCCATCCGAAGTTCACATCGGAGATAAGGTGAGCATCGATTTTAACCAGCCGCATTTGTGCCTGATCCACCCATAACTCGCCCACCATCCCGTGGTAAACCTGACCTTCCCGGTCGGGAGGCGTAAAGGCGGGGTTGGGCCGGAATTTCAAGCGGTAGCAAGGCCCGTTGGGGCCATCAACCATCCCGGTCGCAGTAAAGAGAAACGCGTCGGGCAGCATTCTCACCATCTCGTCGCCGCGGGCGCCGTCCTCCTGCTCCTTCTTGTGGCGATGTTCCTGCAACTCGGGGTGGGCCAGCAGATTGTTCAGGCGATCCATCTCGGCCTGCTCCTCCTCCGGCGGCAGCGGCTTTCCGTCTTTCTCCATCAGCCGGGCCACGTCCCCGTCTTTGGTCTCGAAGATCTCCTTCACCGTGCTGACTTTAGGGTCCACTTTGTGCTGCTGAAAGCGAAAGGAACGTCCCGGGCTGGTGGCATGAAGCTCGTTCCAGCTGGCGTCGCGTACGATCTTTTGCGGGTCAACCGCTGAGTTCGCGCTTGGGGGCACGGCTTGACCGTTCGCTGCCCCAGCGGTCAGCAGCAGGGCTCCGCCCAGCGCCCAGGAATTGCAGGGACGCAGAAATGACTGCCAGCGATGCAGGAATCGCATACCGCTCATTTCCACTCTCCTCGGCGAAGCTGTTCTAAACCAATGGGCAAATCGGCGGCCAAACGTTACTTAGTGAGATGCGAGGCAATACCTTCCAGTTTACATCTGTGGGCCGTTCTGCCGGCCTAACCCGTTTTGCGGGTTGCGGTTGGCTTCGCTCCTTGCGTATAGTTCGGGCAGAGAAGCTTACACACAAAGGGAGGCATCAGATGGCCGCTGGAGATACCCCCGTCGCCGTGATCGGCAAGTCCGTCCAGATCCGCGGCGAGGTCAGGGGGAGTGAAGATCTTATGGTCGATGGCCAAGTTGAGGGCACCATTACCCTGGTCGAAAGTCGCCTCACCATCGGCCCCAATGCCCATGTCGCGGCGAATGTATCGGCAAAAGACGTGATCCTGCTGGGCCAGTTGAGCGGCAATGTCTCCGCTACGGGACGAGTGGAACTGCGTAATGGCTGCGATCTGGTTGGGGACATTTCCGCCGGACGCCTCTCGATCGAGGAGAACGCTGTCTTTCGCGGCAAGGTAGAACCGATGCAGAGCGAAAATACCGCGGGCGGTGGCGCTGCAGTTTCGGGGACCAAGGGCTCTGGGACTCCGGTAGCTACCCCTCCAGCCAAACACTAGCGCACCGCTGGAGGGCATGACGATGACGAACTTATTTTCCGCAGGTGGCACTGGTCTGCGTTCGAAAACCGATGACGTGATGCGAAACCTATTTGGCAGGACACAACAAGACTCGCAGGCTACCGGCAGTCCAACGGTGCTCACCGGGCCGCGGATGCCGAGACACTCCAGCGCCTGGAAAGATCTGCTCAAGTATCTGAAGTCTGAGCAGGGATTGCGCATCCTGGACATTGGCCCCACATCCCCTACGAATATCAATTTCCTCACCACGCTGGGCCACGGAGTCTACATGGCGGATGTGGTGAACGAGGCGCTGCGCGGCAACTGGCTCAGTGCGCCCGACGAGAACGGCGTGGCACACTTCGACGTTGAAGGCTTTCTCGATAGCAACCTCGATTTTGCGGGCAGGGAATTCGACGTGATTCTCCTCTGGACCACCCTCGACTACATACCCGAGGCGTTGGTTGCGCCCATGATCCAACGCCTTCGCTCCTGTTTGCGCCCTGGCAGCCGCGTGCTTGCCTTCTTCCATACCCGCAACCAGGGACCGGATACCAGTTTTTGCCGCTACCACGTGACCGACAGCGATAGCATCGAGACCCAGGAAACCACGGGCTATGCTATCCAGCGCGTCTACAATAACCGCGCCATCGAGAAACTTTTCGTGTCCTACGCCAACACGAAGTTTTTCCTGGCCAAAGACAACCTCTACGAAGTCATCATCACGCGCTAGCGTGGTGATGAGCATTAGAGAGTGGCGCAGGGACGGCCTGAAAGTAGCCACAGTCCTCGGCAGGCTGAATCAACCCGAAAAGTTCTAAGGGACGGCTGAATCCTGCCCATCACGACCTGACGGAGCATTGAAGGGTACAGGCTTTAGCCCGTACATAAACCCTGCAAAATCGATGGGGCTTTAGCCCCTGAGGGAGCCCATCTTCCACAAGAGTTGACGCAGGATGCCGATCCATCGCCGGGCGTCGGACTGGTTGAGGCCCATTCGCCGCACCATCCGCCGCACCTCGGTGCGGTCCGCGCTGGCGGGGCGGCGCCGGGCGTATCCGATGCACGCCAGCACCTCCTCCAACAGCTTTGTCAGGCGTTCCAGATCTTCTGCCTCTGCTCCAGGCCGCGGTTTGCTCAGCGGCGGCGCGTCCGCTTGCCGTATCAGCTCGTAGAGACACACGGCCGCAGCCTGCCCAAGGTTCATCGACGCATGCCGCAGACCCGGGCTCTGGTGCATGGGGATGGTCAAGAGCCAGTGGCAGTGGCTCAAGGCTTCGTTGCTGAGGCCGGTCTTCTCCGATCCAAAGAGCAACGCCACACGCGCCGTCCGGCCGCTGGCTGTCGATGCCAGCGCAGAGCACAACAATCCGCCGGCCTCTGCCAACGAGTACAGCGGATGCTCCTGCTTTCGTTCCCCCACCGCGGTGGTGCCCACCACGAGTTTGCAGTCGGCCACCGCATCTTCAATGTTGGCGAACTCCCGCGCTCCGGCCAGGATGGCGGACGCATCTACCGCGGACCGCGCTTTGTCGATGGCAACGGAGTATTCATTGACCAGCCGCAAATCGGCAAAGCCAAATCCATGCATGGCCCGTGCAACGGCGCCGATATTGTTGGGGTTTCGCGCCCGCACCAGCACCACGCACACCCGCTCGCGCTGCTCTTCCGTCAACATCGCTCTATCTTAGGGTCTACCTTTACGCCGCAAAGTCGCGCCCCCGCCGCTCCGGGCCGAATCCGAAGATCAGGAAAAGAGCAAGAATCACACATATCTCGAAGACCGTAAGCGCCCATTGATAGCCGAAATGCCGGCGCAGGGCGAACTCCACCACCACCGACGGCGCCCCGAACAGCATGCCCAGCTGGTAGACAACGCCGGGAAACAAGCTGCGCACGCTGGCCGGGGAAAGCTCATTCAGGTGCGCCGGAATCACCCCAAAGGCTCCCTGAACACCGAACTGCATCATGAACGAACCAATGGCGAGCATGATCATCGACGAGCCAAAGGCCCATAAGGGGATAGAGAGCGAAGAGATGCACAAAGCCAGCATGAGGGAGTAGCGCCGGCCAAGCCGGTCGGAGAAACTGCCGATCACCAGCGCGCCGGCGATGGCGCCGATGTTGTACAGGATGGCGAGGTTCGAGACGACGTCATTGGAATAACGATGCACCGTCTTCAGAAAATCCGGATAGAGGTCCTGGGTGCCGTGCGACAGGCAAGTCATGGCCGTCATCAGCAGCACGAGGTAGGCGAAGTCATTTTTGTGCTGCCAGAGGATGCGAGAAACTTCACCAAAGCTGACCAGCCGATTCTTTTGCCATGACGAGGACTCGGGAGACATCAGGGTAAGCAGCGCGATCACGGCCGCGAAAGCGAGACCGCCGAGGAACATCCACCTCCATCCGAAGCGTGGCTCGATGACCCGCAGGGCGACCGCCGCCAGCAGGTACCCAAGGGAATAGCCTGCCTGCATGATCCCGGAGAAAAGCCCCCGCCATCGTCTGGGAGAGCTCTCCATGACCAGGGAGGCGCCGATTCCCCAGTAGCCGCCCATACCGATGCCGTAGAGAGCGCGCAAGATCACGAACACCGTGTAGTTGGGTGCAAACGGGGCCAGAGCCGTGATGATGGAGAAATAAAGGACGCACGCAATCAGCGGGCGGCGGCGGCCAAAACGATCGGCCAACGAACCAAGTAACAACGCACCTACCGGCCGCATCGCTAACGTGATCGTGATCGTCCAGACGATGTCGCTTTTGTCTACGTGAAAGTTTTTGGCAAGAACATCCACCAGGAAGACGAGGACGAAAAAGTCGAACGCATCGAGGATCCATCCCAGTATTCCGGAAGAGACTGCGAAGCCCCAGCGTGGCGATACGGAATCTGAGGTGGTCACGACGCTGGCCGCATCGGAGCGTGGCCGGGACTGATTCATCCATTTCATGTTCAAAGTCTCTCTAATCTGCATTTCGCAGCACAATTCAGAGCGATGGAGAGGAGCTTGATGTTCCGGAGCAGAAAAGCACCGGCAAGGATGGGGCACTTTTTTTGTGACGCTAACTACCGTGCCAAACGCAAACGTTGCTCCTCTCCTCAACTCTGGCGGGAATCAAGGCTAGAGTCTCGGCAAAGTGAGGCCGCCGTCCAAAACCAGAACCGCGCCGGTGGCATACGGGAGTTCGCCACGCGCCAGCATGCTGACGGCTGTACCGACATCCTCAGGGGTTCCCCAGCGCTTTTCGAGGAGAATGCCGCCCTCGATCAGCGCATCGTACTTACCTTTGACGCCCNNCGAACTTACATTGATGATCGAACGCTGCGCTCCAGGGTTTTTTTCCTGCTGACGGATCATCCAGGAGGCAACGGCCTGGGTCAGAAAATAAGGCCCGCGAAGATTGGTCGCGATCAGTTCCTCGAAGCTCTCTTCGCTGGCCTGGAGCAGATCGGCCCGGGTGCGCGGCGCGATCCCCGCGTTGTTGACCAGAACATCGAGCCTGCCCAGCCGGGCCTCCACCGTCTGTACGAGATGCTGCCGGTCCACGGCGGCCGCCACGTCCGCCTGGACATAGATGGAGCCGCTGCTCCGTTCCCGGAGCTGCTCCAGCACCGGTTGGACCTCCTCCGCTGCGCGCCTGCCGGAGATCGCGAGCGTGAAGCCGGCGTCTGCCAGCTTGAGCGCTATCCCCAGTCCAATGCCGCGGGTCCCGCCGGTAACCAGCGCCACCTTGCCGTTATCCTGCATCCTCCGTACCTTTCTTTTCTGCAGACGCCCAGCCGTCGAAAAATGTGTAATAGCCGGAGTTGGCCATTCTCGTGATCAGCAGGCATAACTCCAGCAGATGGTAGTCGCCCCACATGCTCGACTCACCGCAGGGAACCTTCGCTCCCGGGGGAATATAGTCCCATCCGTTGGGGCGATGGTAGATGCTGTGCAATAAGAGACCTTCGTGATCGGGTTGCAGCGCGAGATAGGGCTCCTGAAGCAATCGCCCAGCGATCGTCAGCCCGGCCTGCGTGTAGGCTTCACCGGCTGCGCCAAGTACATGGCCGAGGCGAATCAACCCCTGAGCGGCGATAGGGCCGGCGGAGCCGTCGACAGGTTCCCAGTCGTTGTAGGGATCGGCCGGCTTCGTCTGCCATTCGCCAAGGCGGTACAACTGCGGCGCTCCGGTATCCCAGTAGCAGATTCCGTCCAGTGCGCTCGCCTGATGAATATAGAAATCACAGCTGGCGCGAGCGGCTCGCTCCAGCCACGCGAATGCTTCGCGCTTGCTGGGAAGAGCGTCGATGGCAAACTCGGTTTCAGGGAGAGATTGGACGAACTCCATCAGCTCGGCAAAACCGAGCATTCCCCAGGCAAGACCTCGCGTCCAGGTGGTGAAGGGTGAATATCCCTGCTGCGAAGAAGGGCAGCGGAAGACGCCGCTGGCCGGGTTGAAGATTGCTTCATGCACGGTTCGGCCGCGCAGCTCCGGTACATCGTAGTGATCGCGTCCCTCGCCGTAGTAGAGGTTGTACCGGGCCGAGGTCTCGGCGTGCGCCAGCACCCGGCCCAGCAGGCTGATGCGCTCGTCCTGCTCCCCCTGCAGTGCGTGCCCCAGCGTATGCGAGACGCAGCAAATGCGAAGGGTGCGAATGGTGTCGATAAAAAGTGAGTGGCTGCCATTGAATGAGTGGATGTAGCCGAGACCATTCTCAAGGCCGGTCCAACGCGCTGCTTGCACCGCTCCACTCACCTTTAACCCGAGCTCATAAAAACGAAGCTCCCATTCGTTGGCCGGAATGCGGCCGTCGAGCATCAGACGGCGCAGCTGGCCATAGGTGGAGATGTTGTTGAAGCCGTGATCATGGACGCCGGTGTGGGTCAGATGCTCCGCCATGTCGCTGACGACGTGCCGCCGCGCCGCCGTCAGCAGATCACGGTCGCCGGTCAGCTCGAAGCAAAGCAATGCATTGCCGTATTGAAAGCCCTGCGTCCACTGGGTCCAGCTGCGGGCCGTGTAGCGGCCGGCAATGGTGAAGACGGGCGCACCATCGCTGGCCTTCCACCGTCGCTCCAGCCGCAGGGTCTTCTCTGCGGCAAGTTCCAGCGCACGCTCGATCGCCGGCAATAGATCTTTGGCCGACAACGTGTGATTGGACTCCATCAGAACTCCCTCTTCAAGTCTTCAGACGAACGCAACCAAGCGATCGGCCATTTGCGGCAACACTTGATCTGGATGCGGTTGGCGCGGCCCTACTTCAATCCTTCCACCAGGTAGAGATCGGAAAGGGTGCGGTGGTAGCCGTAGATGTAAGACGTGCCATCGGGAGTCATGACGATAGGCCCGATCTGGCTCACTCCGGCAGGGTCGGCGGGCGCAAGGCTTCGCCAGAAGGTGCGCTTGCCGGTGGCAAGTTCAAGCTGTGCGACTTTGGCAGGGAACTCGCCAGGGCGGTATACGTAGAGGGACTTACCGTCCGCGGACCACTCGATGGGCTGCTCGCCGGGCTTAAAGCCCGGGACTGGAGACGGCTGGCCGCCCGCGAGCGAGTAGAGGTATGCCAGCCCATCGGATCCCACACCAGCGACCTGGCTTCCGTCGGGGGCAAGGGCGATCACCAGGGGATCTATGCCCTCCGGAGACACCGGCGTGGCCGTCGCCGTGATCGACTTTTGCACGTAGATGCGCGCGCCGTGACCTTCCTGCTTGGCGGTGAAGACGATACCCTGGCTATCGGGCAGCCAACGCGCCCAGCTATGGTAGAGGTTGTCGTGCGTGATCTGCTGAGCATCCCCTGCGCCACTGGGCAGCAGGATGAGTTGTGACGGCGAGGACATGGTCAGGGCAAGGACCCACTTGCCATCGGGTGACAAGGTGACCGACTCGCCGTCCCCTAGGCGCACGGCAGAGTCTTCGGTGGTCTTACGAAGGTAAACGGAGTAATTGGCGCCTCCGCCCATGCCCTCCTCGTCAAAGAGGAGCCGCTTGGCATCGGCGGACAACTCGGCCGGAAAGGAATAGTCCAGCCATGAGAAGTCCTGCTCTTTCGCCATGCCGGCAATCAGCCCGCTCAACTCCCGCCGCCAGTTTTGCCGCGAGAGAAGAACCTTGCCGTCCTGCCAGATGTCTTCGAGCTGCAGTGCGGCCGGCACGCGGGCAACAATGCGCAGGCGCCCGCCGAGCGTCACGGCATTCAGTGAACGGCCGCTGCCCCCATCAGTACTGCCGGTAAACCAAATCTGCTTGCCGTCCGGCGCCCAGGCCAGTCCCTCCACGCTAAGAAAGCCATCGGCCAGAAGCTTATCTTTGCCCTGCCGGTCGATCACATGAACTCCGCCGGAATCGTCGCCGACCTGGGGATGTTCGAGAAAAGCGATGTGGTCACCGTCGGCGGAGACGCGGGGATGGCTCATCCAGCCGGGAGATTCGTGGATCACCTTGCCAATAGGGTATTCGAGACGGTTTTTGCCGGCTATGTCGCGAATGATCGCCAGTTGTTTGCCATCCGGGGACCAGTCCGCCCACTGCACCCCGTCGAGAATGTCGCGGGGACCGCCGCCGTTGATCGGCATGCGGGCCAGCGTCCCGGATTGGGTGTAGGTCCCGGTGACGGTTACGTTGGTCAGCAGCGCGATATCCCCGGTCGAGGAGATGCTCATCAGTTCCTCGCCGTAGCGCTCCAGAGAGCGCGACTGTGGGCTCTCCGGACTGGTGATGAACAGCTCTGTCGGCTTGCCTTCCCACGCGGCGTCATAGACCACCGATTGCCCGTTCGGGGTGAAGCGCGCGGAGCGAACCGTACCCCGGCGGAAAGTCAACTGTTGGTAGAGCGGCGCCTCCGTCCGGCTTTCCGCAGCGTGCAGAAACCAGCCGATCACCAATCCCGCGAGCAGCGCTGCCACGGCGGCCGGAATCACATAGCGCCGCAGACCCCGGCCAGGCGACCCTTTCGCAATCACCCGATCTGGTAGAGCTGCGGCTGCCGCACCGGATCGCACGGGGCCCTGCGCCGCCGCCGTGCGCTGAGAATCCAGCGTGCGCTTGAGGATCTTCATCTCCGCGCGCATCTCGGCCGCGGACTGATAGCGCAGGTCGCGGTCCTTCTCCAGCGCGCGGTCCAGAATGCGTTCGAATTGCAGCGGCAAGTCGGGATTGAGCTGGTGCGACGGCACCGGGTTGCGATTGAGTATGCTCTCGAAGATGACCGCCGAGGTGTTCCCGTCGAAGGCCAGCTTGCCGGTGGTCATCTCGTAGAGCGTCGCGCCCAGGGAAAACAGGTCGGTACGGCCATCCAGTTCTTCTCCCCTAGCCTGCTCGGGAGACATGTAGGCGATGGTGCCCAGGGCGCTGCCGGGGCTGGTCAGATCCTTTAATGCTTCGCCGTCGGAGGTCGCGTTCAAGTCGCGCCGGGGGTCGATTTTTGCCAGCCCGAAATCGAGCAGCTTGGCCTGGCGGGTCTTGGTGATGAAGATGTTGGCCGGCTTGATGTCGCGGTGCACGATGCCTTTGGCGTGAGCAGCATCGAGCGCGTCGGCGATCTGAATGCCGAGATCGAGCACGAAGTCGGTGGGCAGTGGCTTTCCGTCGATCCGGTGCTTGAGCGTCTGGCCTTCGAGATATTCCATGGCCAGAAAGGCCTGGCCCTGCTCTTCGCCGATATCGTAGATGGTGCAGATGTTGGGGTGGTTCAGCGCGGAGGCGGCACGGGCCTCGCGGCGGAACCGGTCCAGCACGGGAAGCTGGCGGCCGACGTCGTCGGGCAGAAATTTGAGCGCGACGAAGCGCCCGAGGCGAGTGTCCTCGGCCTTGTACACAACGCCCATCCCTCCGCCGCCAAGCTTTTCGATGATTCGATAATGGGAGATGGTCTCGCCGATCATAGCCACGCGTTAGCGTAGGTTAGGCCGGGAACGCAAGTCAACGAAATGTGTGGCTCAACGGCAAAGCTCGGGCTGAGAAGGTAATGTTAGAGCCCGACGGGTGCCCCAGAAGCTCTGAGAGACCCTCGCGGTGTTACTCCGAAACATTGTCCTGACCACGGATCTTGGGTGCCCCATACCCCCGGATTTCTTGTTGAGCACGGTGGGTCTCACGAGCTTCATGCGGCTTTCCTTAATGAAAGCCGCACACGCGGTCACGGAGAGAGCCGCGCACAGGAAATCCGGGTATCTCGCTTGTATTTGGCGAGATGTGGGATTCCACGGCGCTCCATTTGACAGCCTTCGCCTTACCGGAGACTTCAATGACCCAAGTTAACGTCTGCGTCTCCCACATCTCGCCAAATACAAGCGAGATATGGGGCACCCTTGAGCTGGGGCACGACGAAATCCTCCTGTGAGGTTTCTTCACACCTTCCCCAGCGTACCTGGGACGATAAAGATAGCCGAAGGTACGCTGGTGCGCGACTGGGGTAACCAGCCCTTCGCAGAGGCCTCACTTGGCCCATGGTTACCCGGGCCACTTCCAATCCCGGATGTCCTTCTGATCGATGCCATTCTCGTGCGCGTAATTCACCGCGTTGATAATCTGCCCCTTCAGCCACTCCTTGGTGTGGGCGCCCTTCTCCTCCAGTTTCGGCACGCGGTCGATTACATCGATGGCCAGGTTGAAGCGATCCACCTGGTTCAAGATTGCCAGTTCCAGCGGGGTATTGATATTCCCCTTCTCCTTGTATCCACGCACATGAAAGTTCTCGTGATTCGTCCGCCGATAGGTCAGCTTATGAATCAGCGAGGCGTAAGCGTGGAAGTTGAAGATTACCGGCTTGCTTTTCGTAAACAGGCTGTCGAACTCACGATCGGACATGCCGTGGGGGTGCTCCCGCTCCGGCATCAGGCGAAAGAGATCGACCACGTTGATGAAGCGTATCTTCACATCCGTACACCGCTCGCGCAGGATCGCCACCGCGGCCAGCGCCTCCGATGTAGGAATATCTCCGGCGCAGGCGATGACCGCATCCGGCTCGTCCCCGGCGTCGCTGCTCGCCCAATCCCAGATCCCGATACCCTTGGTGCAGTGCTCAACCGCGGCTTCCATGGTCAGGTATTGCAGATGCGGCGCCTTGTCCGCGACGATCACGTTCACGTAGTTGGTGCTCCGCAGGCAGTGGTCGGCCACGCTCAGCAGGCAGTTTGCGTCCGGCGGAAGATAGATCCGCGTCACCTCGGGGCTCTTGTTTGTCACCACATCCAGAAATCCCGGATCCTGATGGGTGAAGCCGTTGTGGTCTTGCCGCCACACCAGCGAGGTGATCAGCAGGTTGATGGAGGAGACCGGCGCTCTCCATCGGGTCTCCAGCTTGCTCTTCTCCAGCCACTTGGCATGCTGGTTGAACATGGAGTCGATGATGTGGACAAAGGCCTCGTAAGAGGAGAAGAACCCGTGCCGCCCGGTCAGTACATAGCCCTCGAACCAGCCTTCGAGGGTGTGCTCGCTCAGCATTTCCATCACCCGCCCGTCATTGGCCAGAAAGCCGCCGTCCAGGTCTTCGGGTAACATCTCCTCCATCCACGTTTTTCCGCTGGCCTCGTAGATCGCGTCCAATTTATTCGACGCCGTTTCATCCGGCCCGAAGACGCGGAAGCTGGTCATATTCCGGCGCATCACATCGCGCAGAAAGTGCGCCATCACATTCGTCGACGAGTATTCCACCTGTCCCGGTTTGCTCACCTTGACCGCATAGTCACGAAAGTCAGGTAGTTCCAGCGGGCGGCGCAGCAAGCCGCCATTCGCATGCGGGTTGGCGGTGATCCGCCGCTGGCCCACCGGCGCCATCTGCCGCAGCTCCTCGATCAACCGCCCCGACTCGTCAAACAGCTCCTCCGGCCGATAGCTTCGTAACCAAGCTTCCAACTTCGCCAAGTTCTCCGGGTTGGTCTTCGGATCCAGAATCGGAATCTGGTGCGCCCGCCAGAAACCTTCTACCTTATGCCCATCCACCTGCTTGGGCCCAGTCCAGCCCTTGGGCGTGCGCAGAATAATCATCGGCCATTTCGGCCGCTCGACGGTCTGCCCGGGCGGCGCCTTCCGCGCCTTATCCTGGATTGCACGGATGTCCAGCACGCAGCCTTCGAGCACCTCCGCCATCTTGGCGTGCATCCGCTCCGGATCATCGCCTTCCACCACGTGCGGCGTCCATCCCAGCCCCTTGAACAGCATCTCCAGCTCTTCGGGAGGGATGCGCGCAAGGATGGTGGGATTCGCAATCTTGTAACCATTCAAATGCAGCACGGGGAGAACGGCTCCATCGCGCACCGGGTCGAGAAATTTGTTGGAGTGCCAACTGGTCGCCAGCGGCCCGGTCTCCGATTCGCCATCGCCTACCACCACGGTCACGATCAGGTCGGGATTGTCGAACGCCGCCCCAAACCCGTGGGAGATGCTGTATCCGAGTTCGCCGCCCTCGTGAATCGAGCCTGGCGTCTCGGGCGTGCAGTGGCTGCCAATTCCTCCGGGGAAAGAAAATTGCTTTAGGAACTTCTGCAGTCCAGCCACATCCTGGCTCTTGTCTGGATAGACCTCCGAGTACACCCCTTCGAGATAACTGTTGGAGAGCGTCGCCGGCGCGCCATGCCCGGGACCAGAAAGGTAGATCATGTTCAGGTCATACTTCTTGATCAGCCGGTTCAGATGGACCCAGGTGAAGCTTTGTCCCGGGTCCGACCCCCAATGCCCAAGCAGCCGGTTCTTGATGTGTTCCTGCTTCAGGGGCTCGCGCAACAGAGGGTTCGAGCATAAATACAACATTCCGGCGGAAAGGTAGTTGCAGGCGCGCCAGTATGCATTGATCTTTCTCAACTCATCAGCGGTAAGAGGCTCGAAATGCCCTTGCTTGCTCGACGACTCGGACGCCGCCACGGAAATTGTCTCGACGTTGCTCATATTTCCTCCTTGTAGTGCGGTTTCACCGTTACTGTGCCTCTCGTTCCATCTGGAACACATGCACAGCGATCATTCTGTCTTCCTGGGCCGGAACAACCCAGATTACAACCTGGGAATCCACAGCGCTTACTCGCCGAAGCTCATCGCCCCCAGCCGCATTGTCGACCACATCGAGGGCGATTCCGTAGGCTTCTATCCCGCGCAAAATCTCCGCTCGGGACAGCACGTCATGCTCCCCGATCCCACCGGTGAAGATCACGGCATCCAAGCCGCCCATCAACCAGGCAAAAGCGCCTATCGCTTTGCGCACACTGCGGGTAAAGATCTGGATTGCCAGGCTGGCATCAGGGCTTCCTGCCGCTGCCGCCTTGCGAATTGCGCGCATGTCATTGGGCTGCCCGGATAGCGCCAGCATTCCCGCCCGGTGATTCAGCAAGGTTTCGACGGCGCTCAGCGCAGCCTCCCGGTCACCCTCCGCCTGCCGCAGCAGGTACAGCACCAGTCCAGGATCGAGATCTCCGGGCCGCGTGCCCATGACCACGCCCCCGGTGGGCGTCAACCCCATCGTGGTATCGACCGACCGCCCATCGACCACTGCCGTCACGCTGCAGCCGCTGCCGAGATGGGCAATCACCATCCGCTGCGGGAACGTCGCCTGCCCCCGGGCTGCGGCCGCCCGTATCTCGTCCACCACCGATTCACAGGAAAGTCCATGAAAGCCATAGCGCCGCACCCCGCGCTTGCGGTACTCGTCCGGCAAAGGGTAGGTCGAAGCTTCCGCCGGCATCGTCTGGTGAAAAATCGTGTCGAAGCACGCATAATGCCGCGCATCTGGAAATCGCTTCATCATGTCGCGGATAAGGGCGATCACCGCCGGATCGTGCAGCGGGGCGAAGATGACCGCCTGCTGCAGATCTTGCAGTACCTCCTCGGTGATCCGCTGGTGCCGATCGAGCCGCGCCCCAGGATGCACCACGCGGTAGCCGACCGCGCCGACCGGCGGCATCCCCGCCCGGCACACCGCGTCCTCTAGCAGCTGCACTGGATCAGGTGCAGTTTGGGCGTTCGTCTCCGGCGCCCCGCTGCTTAGCTCCCGCCCCTCGGCATCGCGAAATGTGAACCCGATCTTCGCTCCGCCTACCCCGCTGATCTCTCCGTCAAACAAACAGCGAGGCCACGGCGGCTTCGCGTCCGAGCCGGCTTCCTGGCCGGCCTCGAAGAGGGAAAACTTGATCGACGACGATCCACTATTGATGACCAGTATGTGCACATCATCACCGAGACGGCTTACGTCTATACATCCACGCTACACCCGGCACATCTCTGCCCAGTAAATGCCGCCCACAGAGCGCTTTTCTTTGGCGCCCTAGTTCATAGAGTCGCGGAGTTGGAGGAAAGTGTCATCCATATTGGTGAGGCGGATGAGGCCCTTGCGGGGGTACTCGATCTCGAGCGTGGCATAGATGGTGAATGTGACCGTGACGGCAAGCGCGATGGTATAGAACCAGCTTCGCCTGGTGGCAGTCATGCCGTAGCCGGCCAGAAGGGCACAGCCCCCGCTCAGGATGAAGAGGAGATAGAAGATAACGGCGGGCGGGTGCATGTTGAACGAGTTCTGGCGGGTGGCCGTGATGTCAATCAGTTCAGGGCGGGAAGGAGCAGCTTGGTGGCGTCGGGGTTTGCCGTTGGCGCGGCCGCGGCGGCGACAGACTTCTGCCAGATCTCGCGCTGCAGTTGTTGCGTGGTTTGGGAGACCTCGTTCGAGACGCGGTCATAAAGGTGAAGGCGCGAGTTGATGTAGTCGCGGAAGAGCTCGCGCAACTGGGGCTGATCCTGGGGCGCCAGCAGGTCGAGACGGAGATATGCGGTTCCAATGTCGTTGCTCTCCTCGACCACCAATGCGCGGTGCGCATCGTAGCGCGACACCGCACCGGAGAAGGTGAATGCCAGCAGCAGTCCGAAGAGCGCGAAGACCGCGCCTTCAATCGCGGCGCTTTGGGGTGCAGTCTCGCGACGCAGACGAAGGCTGTGCCCAAGCTGCAACAGGATGATCATGACCGGTAGCAGCAAAAAAGCACTGAACGGTGTGAGGTTCATACAATTGCACACGATAGCAGACAAAGCCCGTCCCGCTCCCGGGGCGAGTCCCGAAGGGACGGCGTGAAAGTAGCCCAGGACGTCAGTCCTGGGTACACATTGGACCAAAATCAGAAGAGTCCCCGCAGGGACGGCTGAAAGATGCGCGGGATCAATTCAGCCGTCCCTTGCGGGACTGGACTGATTCTGTTAATCCCACCCAGTACGCAGGACTGACGTCCTGGGCTACATTCACGCCGTCCCTTCGGGACTGCTGCGTGCTCCCGGCGAGGTAGCTCACTGCCCATGGTCCTCGGTGAATGCTTCAGGTGCTGTCCAAATTGACCGCTCCAAAAAGCTAATTTGGACTAGTCTGGCTGAAAGTAGCCCCGTACGAAGTGCGGGGTAGGGTTGCAAA
>PLZN01000080.1:5257-30193 GCA_003152195.1 Acidobacteriaceae bacterium | reverse complement strand
ATTGGCGAGATGGGGCAATTGACTGAGGTGCTGGCCGAGGTTCCGCCGGCGAGGGTGCATCAGCAGCGCCGCTTCTATCAGCCGGAGCTTGATGGATTGCGTTTCTACGCCTTCCTGGGTGTCTTTGTCTTTCATAGCTTGCCCTCTCAGCGGGCGTTCTATCGCGGGCTGCATCTGCCCATGCCGGGGTTGTGGGGGGCGGTGGTTAAATCGGGTGCGTCAGGCGTGGATTTGTTCTTCGCGCTGAGCGCTTTTCTGATCACGACGCTCCTGCTGAAGGAGCGTCGGGAGACAGGTGGAATTTCGCTCCGGCTGTTCTACATCAGACGCATCCTGCGCATCTGGCCGCTGTACTTTCTTGTGGTTGCCCTGGGTATCGTGCTCGCACATACGATGGCGAATCAGCCTCTTCCCTGGTACTACGTTGCCGGTTACCTTTTGTTCGTCGGCAACTGGGTACACGCTGTCTTCGGGGCGCCAAAGTCGATCTGCTCGCCCTTGTGGACGGTCTCGATCGAGGAACAGTTCTACCTGATCTGGCCCTTGCTGATGAAGATGCTCCAGCGTCGCGGCATGATCCTGGCGGCGATCTTTACCCTCTTGCTTGCCACGCTAAGCCGGGTCGGCTGGGTGCTGGCAGGTGCGAGCGGGGGTTACCTATATTACGGCAGCCCATCGCGTTGTGACTCGTTAGCACTGGGCATTCTACTGGCGCTCTTCGCGGATCGCCTGCCGAAGCTTACCAGGGGCATGCGTTTCCTGTTGCTGGCCGGCGGACTGATCGGGTGGATCGTCTCCTCGGCTTGGCTTATCGAACAGCCGGGACCGGTAAGTATGCGCTGGGCGCTGGGACGCCTGATTGTCTCGCTTGCATCGGGCGCAATTCTGTACGCGTGCCTGCACAGCCGCAGCAAGTTTCTCCGAGGCGACGGGGTGGTGCGGCTGGGAAAGATCAGTTATGGGCTTTATCTGCTGCACCCCACCGGAATTCTTATCATGCTGAGCCTATTTCATCCGATATGGGGATGGAAGACGCTCGCAACCAAGGCACTGGGGTTGGCTATGACGGTAATTCTTGGGTTCGCGTCGTATCGCTGGATCGAGTCTCCCTTCTTACGGCTGAAGGACCGTTTCGCCCGGGTTCTTAGCCGGCCAGTCTGATGAGATCGATTCGCCATCTCGTGAACCGCACGTTTGCTTGTACCAAGTGGCAAGAGCTTCGTTGGATGCATCTTGATTCTATTTTCGTTCTACACCCTGGAGCAGTTTCGCGGTAGTGAAACCGCTCCAGGCGGAGGTCCATTTGAATAAGATAGAGATCCAACCCTCACATGTTGTCATTGCGGCGAGCGCATCGTTCCCCGAACTCACGCTTCGGGAAGTAGGAATGATGCTGACCCGACGCCGTGGAATCATCTATACCAGTCTGGCAGGGTTTCTTCTGCTCGCAATTCTGGCGCTGATTGTTTCCACCCGGCGCTATCGGTCCGTTGGAGAGATTGAACTCCAGAAAGATTCCCCGAGTTCTTTGGGCATCCAGACGGATAGCGGGGACACCCCATCCGATGCGCTCGAAGTTAACATGATTATCCAGACACAGGCCAGGATTCTGCAATCAGACTCGCTCGCCCTGCAAGTGATCGAAGATCTTCGCCTGGAGCAGACGGAGGATTACCGGGAGAAGTGGAGTCCGATTGGTTGGGTTCTGGGACTCTTCAGCTCGAAGGGTGCACCCGATACCAAGGGCGCGTCGCTGGAGAACTCTCCCCATCGGCGAATGCGGGTTCTAAAGACCTTTCATCGCAAGCTGACCGTGAAGCCCATTGCGGGAACGCGCCTGATCGACGTGGAGTATCTAAGTCCCGATCCGCAAATCGCAGCGGCGGTCGTGAACCACCTGCTGCAAGGCTTGATCGAGAAGGGTTTTCAGGCGCGCTATAACGCGACGATGCAGGCCTCTTCGTGGCTGAGCGCGCAGCTTGGAGACCTGCGCGCGAAGACCCAGGAGTTACAAGCGAAAGTAGTCAAGCTGCAGCAGGAGTCGGGCGTCTTTGCTCTGGGCGAGGTCGATCGAGAGGGTAAGGATCAGGTCTATAGTCCGACCCTGGAAAAGCTTCAGATGGCAACGCAAGCGGAAGCGCAGGCGCAGGCGAATCGCATCCTGAAGGGCGCGATCAACGACGTGGTCAAGACCGGTAACGCGGAGATGATCTCGGGGTTGAGCGGAAGCTCGATGTTGACGGGTTCTTCGTCCGGTTTAAGCAATTCGTTCACCTTGATTCAGAACCTTCGATTACAGGAGGCGAATGTGCAAGGTCAGCTACAGGAACTCTCCGCCAAGTTCGGTCCAGCGTATCCGAAGCTCGCCGAGCTTCGGGGCAACCTGGGAGCGGTGCAGGGGGCGATTCAAAACGAGGTGAACCGGGTCGCTTTGCGGGCGCACAATGACTTCGTTGTTGCCGAGGAGACGGAGCAGAAGACGCGGATAGACTTCGACGCTGACAGGAGGGAGGCGGAGGCACTCAACAGCAAGACCATTGAATACCAGATGGCACGGCAAGAAGCCGACCAGACCCGGTCGCTTTATGACGATATGTTACGGCATCTCAAGGAATCCGGACTGCTGGCGGGCCTGCACTCAACAAACATTTCGATCGTTGACTGGGCAACGGCTAGCGATAAGCCGGCCAAGCCTGTGATGCTGCTCTACCTGTTCGGGTCGGTCGCCTTAGGCTTGGCTTTCGGTTCGGCGGCAGCGTTGCTGCGTGACGTGACGGACACAAGGATTCAGGATTTGCGGGATATATCGCGCGAGCTAGGTCCGATTCCGCTTTGCGTGCTGCCGTATCAGAAGGAGAGGGCTGCGCTGCCCGCGGAGGCAAGCCTGTTCGCGAGATCTGCGCTGCCCGCGCTGGACAGCCCGCACTCGCTGTTTGTCGAATCGCTTCGCTCGCTCCGGACTTCTCTGATGCTGTCCCGGAGTGGAACACCACCGCGGTCGGTTCTGGTGACCAGTCCTCTGGCGGGCGAGGGCAAGAGTTTTCTGAGCTGGAACCTGGCAATCCTCTTTGCCCAGCAGGGGAAGCGGGTGTTGCTGTGCGATGCGGACCTTCGCCGGCCGTGGCTGCATCGCAATCTGGACATCGAGCCGCGGGTTGGGTTGAGTACCGTGCTGGCCGGGCTCTCGGTCAACCATGGCGCCTCCGAAGTCATTCCGGTGCAGGAGGTTCCGGGGCTCTTTCTTATGCCCGCCGGACCACTGCCGCCATACCCGTCGGAGCTGCTGGCGTCTCATCACATGGCGGAGGTGTTGAAGGTTTGGGAATCTCAGTACGACCTCGTGCTCTTAGACGCGCCGCCCGTTCTGCAAGTCACTGACGCAGTAGTCCTGAGCTCGATGGTCAACTCTGTCCTGCTGATGGTCAAGCATCAGAGGACTCCGTTGGCGGCGCTGGAGAAGAGTTACGGGATGCTGGAAGAGGTGCACTCGGCCAGCGGCCGCAAGATCAATATCGTGATCAATGGCGTGAAAGAGCAGCCCGTTGAGGGGCACGTCTTTTATGAACATCGCGAAAGGGAGGTTGCGAAGGCCTAATGAAAAATCTACAGCCAATTTGCACCTTGTTGCTCCTTCTCTCTGGCATGGCGACGAGTTCACTGGCGCAGCATGAGAGCCTGCTGATCGGCCCTGGCGACCTGCTGCACCTTCAGGTCTACGACACGCCAGAGATGGAACAGCGTGCCCGTGTGACCGATGCGGGGAACATTCCTTTTAGCTTTCTGGGGAACGTCCGCGTAGCCAGCTTGACGCCAGAACAGGCAGCCAAGCAGATCGAGGGTCGACTCATCGCTGCCGGTGTCATGCTGCATCCACAGGTGACGGTGCGGGTGGAGGCATACGCAACCCAGAATGTGTCGGTGATGGGCGAGGTGCAGAAGCCCGGGCTTTACGAGATCGACACCTCTCACAAAGTAGTCGAAGTCCTTGCGCTCGCCGGTGGACTGACGTACATCGCGGATCGCCACATTACGATTGAACGATACGGCACTTCGAAACAGAAGGTCGAGTACTACTATTCGAATGCGGCCGGGAGCGCTTTGTCCGACGATCCCATGGTCTACCCCGGCGATACGGTGGTCGTATCCAAGGCCGCGGTCGTGTATGTGCTTGGCGATGTATTGAAGCCGGGTGGCTATCCGATAAGCACCAACGACTCAAGAATGACCGTGCTGCAAGCTATCGCCCTGGCGGGCTACGCAAATCACACGGCAGCCGTCGGCAAATCGAAGTTGGTGCGCGAGACCCCTACGGGTGTTGAGGAGATCGATCTGCAGGTGAGTGCGATGGAAAAGGGCAAGAAGCCCGATGTCGCCTTGCTGCCGGACGATGTGGTCTATGTCCCCTTCAGCTTCATGCGCAACATTGGGGTGAATGGCCAGGGGATTCTGGCTTCGGCTAGTTCCGCCGCTATATACATCCACTAATTTGTTTCTGCTGAATCAGGAGTCTGTTTTGGCAACTGCGCAAACGTTCGGTCGCGCCACGGTCAGAGATCGCGTGAGACGACTGGGAAGTCCGGCAGAAGAGGCAAGAAGCTTCTGGACCCGCGCTTCGACCTGGGGTCTGCTGCTGGTGCTGCTCTATTTCGCTCTCGCCGGCGTCTCCCCGTTTGCCAATGAGCCCGTTGCCACCCGGGTAGTCGCCACGAGCTCCGCGGGTGGGGTTCTGGTGGAGCGCTTTAGTAAGCTGTTCATCTTTTTGGTCTGCATGATCTTTGTCGTTCAGCGGCATCAGTCTGTACGCCGGCTGAGCATGCGGATGAAGCTGGTTACCAGCTTTCCTATCCTCGCGCTTCTCCTCTCTCCTGTATCGCAGCTGGCAACCCGGACGATCAGCTCCGGCGTTTTGCTTCTGGCTGGCACTCTGCTCCTGTACTACATCATGTCCCGATATACGCTCAATGAGGTGCTGGAATTGCTTCTTGTTCTTGGCACCGCGACGATCGTGGCGAGTATCGTATTTGCCCTTGCCCTTCCGCAGTATGGCCGTGATCTGCTGGGTGGGCATGATACCGCATGGAAGGGTATTTTCATGGCAAAGAATTACCTCGGCAACGTGGCGCTGTACTTTCTGACCGTGGCGGTGTCCTATCGCGGGCGCACACCTCTTCTTCGTTCCGTTCGGGCTTCGCAGATTCTCTTCTGCCTGATCGCAATCGCGTTTTCGCGAGCAGCGACAGCGTACCTGCTGACCGCAGTCTACCTGGTCTACGTGGTGACGATGAAGACACTCCGCGGCTTTCGCAAGAAGGACTACTTTGTGCTCTGTATCCTGCTGCTGGTGGCATTTTGTGCCACCACAGTAATCATTGTGGCCTGGCCGGGTTTCCTGTTCAGTCTGCTCGGGAAAGACGTGACCTTGACCGGCCGCACGGAGATATGGAGTGCGGTGATTGATTCGATCGCCAAGCGGCCGCTGCTCGGCTATGGTTACGACGCGTTCTGGCTTGGCCTCGAAGGAGAATCCTATCGCATCATTCTCACGGTTTCGTGGGCTCTGGCGCAGGCGCAAAACGGGTTTCTTGACGTCCTGCTGGAGATGGGCGCCGTGGGCCTGACAATCGTGCTTCTGGTCTTCGGCTTCGCCTTTCGTGATGCCCTGACTTGCCTTTTCCGCTCTCGTGACGACGCGCAGCTTCGGGCCGTGGAATGGTACCTCGCCATCGTAATTCTCACTCTCATTTACAACCTGGACGAAAGCTTCCTGTTTACGCCCAAGCATCTTTGCTGGATGATTTTTTTAATTGCCTGCGTGGGGCTCAAGATGGAGTGGATGGGTCTGCGGGTGTCGACTGCGCACCAGCCTGCACCGAGAATTGCACCGCCAGAGATTTCGACCGCCAGGATCGAACGCCGGTACGCGCTTAGCTAGAGGGCCTCTTAGATTATGCTTATCCCCAACTCCAAGGAGTCGACTTATATACCTACATTGGATGGCTGGCGTGCGCTGTCTATTGGATTAGTGCTTATGAGTCATTCACCCGTGTCGTGTACTGTTCCCGTCCTGGGAGCACTGCTCCACTCTCTTAGCAACTTCGGCGGGATCGGCGTAGAAGTATTCTTTGGAATCAGCGGTTTGCTGATCTGCTCCAAGCTACTTGAAGAGGAGTCAAGGTGTGGGCAGATCAGCGTGAAGGGCTTTTACGTGCGGCGCTTCTTTCGCATTCTCCCAGCGGCACTCTTCTACCTCGTGGTAGTTGCGATCCTGGCGGCGTTTCAAGTTATTCCGCTTTTGACGATGGACTGGTTCGGGTCGCTTTTCTTCTTCCGCAATTACCTCATGCTCCTTGAATACCTCCAACATAGCCCCCTGGCAATGCATTGGTACACTGGCCACTTTTGGTCTTTGTCGATGGAGGAGCATTTTTACTTGGTCCTACCAGCTATCCTGGTCAGCTTTAAGAGAGTGCGGCTGTGGGTTCTTGGAGGCTTAGCCTTAGCCGTTGCACTCTGGCGATCTGTTTTAGCGCACCTCCTCCATAGTAATTACCAAGTCACTTTTCGAACGGACACCCACGTTGACGCGCTCCTCATCCCGGCGATGATCGCTTTGGCACTCTATCCATTCATGCGCAACAAAGCTGCGAAGCGATACATACCCGCGTGGTCTTTCCCGGTATTTATCGGGATGCAAATCTTGCTTCTCGCAGTAAAAATTCCATTCTCCTTGACGTTGAGAGCGGTTCTTATTCCGCTCCTCATTCTTTCCACAGCGCTGCACCCCAATGCGATACCGGGCAGCATTTTGGAATCTAAGCCGGTACGCTGGATCGGATGGATTTCATATAGCTTGTATTTATGGCAGCAGCTCTTTTTTGGCGCCAATTTTGTCGGTAGCCCACCAGGAATCGCCGTCCTGCGCGAATGGCCGATCAATCTTGTGGCTCTTATGGTGTGCGCAACTTTTAGCTACTACGTCGTCGAAAAGCCGTTCGTGCGATTGGGCCATCAGCTTGCCTCGGTTTCTGCTGCTCGCAGCGTCTTAAGCAAGGGCGCGTTGAACTCCGTCCCACTCCCCTTAAATCAGCCCGCGCTGGACTAACAGGACGCCCAGCCCAGCCCCTGCTGTGAAAGTGCTCTATTGTTTGAGCGCGGATTCGACGGCTGCCGTGACCTGGGGTGAGTCAGGAGTGACCGCTGGTTCGAAGCGCGCCACCGGCTTGCCGTTGCGGTCGAAGAGGAATTTGGTGAAGTTCCACTTGATGTCGCCGCCGATCTGCGGGTTGACTGATTTATCCGTTAAGAAGACGTAGAGCGGCGTCTTATCTTCACCCAACACCGATACCTTGGACATCATCGGAAAAGACACGTTGTACTTGTTGCGGCAGAACGTCTTGATCTCCGCATTCGTGCCCGGCTCCTGACCAGCGAAGTTGTTGGCTGGAATGCCGACGATAATCAAACCACGGTCCTTGTACTTTTCGTAGAGCGATTCGAGGCCGGCGTACTGCGGAGTATAACCGCATTTGCTGGCGACATTCACCAGCAGAAGAACCTTGCCGTGGTAACTGCTCAGGCTGACCGGCTGGCCGTCGATCGATTTCAAGGTGAAGTTGTAAACGCTATTTGCGGGCGAGGCCATGCAGACCCCGGCGACGCACAAGGTGAGAACGATAGCTAAGTTGCGCACAATCTCCTCCAAATATTGCGTGACGATACTCGGTTTATACATCGCAAAGATCAACCGCCTGCAGCAGTGAGGCGCGGGGATCCGCCGTCGGGACGAACTCATGCGCAACATATCCTTTATAGCCAGTTGCTACAATCCCGCGCATTACACCGTCCCATTGCACTTCCTGCTGATCGTTGAGCTCATGGCGTCCGGGGACGCCGCCGGTGTGGNNTAGATGTCGTAGAGCAGCTTCACATGAGGGGAATTGACCTCTTTCATTACTGCCGCACCCCAGGCGGTATGGTCCGCCATATAGTCCTTGTGGTTGACCTTACTATTTAGTAGCTCCAGACAGAGGACTACGTTATGGTCCTCCGCAATCTTCTTCACCCGGTTCAAGCCAAGGATTACATTTTTCGCGCCTTCTTCATCCGACATTCCGTGGCGATTTCCAGAAAAAGTAATGACATTCGGGACACCCGCCTTTGCAGCCAACGGTATATTGAGACGCAGCCCCGCCTCAATCTTATCGTGATTGGCAACCACGTTGAGGGCATCAGGAATTGTGCCGGCAGCGACGTAGCCCATGGTACAGATCAGTCCATGCCGGGTTGGCACTTCGAAATCCTCCGGCTCCAGAAGGTCGATTCCTTTCAGTCCGATCTGCGCTCCATAGACGCACAATTCGTCCAGACTCATCTTCGGGTAGCACCAGCGACTCACGGACTGCCGAATCCGTCCCTTCCTTTGTATTGGACTATCGGTCGGAACCATGGGCTTCTCCTGGCTCCATGACATGGAAGAACTGGCGGCTAGTGCCGTACCTGCAATTGCGCTTTGAAGCACCCGACGACGGGAGATCGTAGACATACAGATGTACCTTTCTGGCGTTCACTGAAATCAGGAACATGCTTGGGGTTCGGAGCCCCTGGGATTGCGGTGAGTTCATGCACGTATTTAATCACCTTTTGCTTAGACCCGAAGAAAACCGCCCTCGGAGTGCCGCAAAGACGCATGTAATCTAAAGGAGAAATGCAGTCGGCGGGCAAAGGAATGATCCCGCATCCCCAACCGGAAAGCCTATGCGCACAATTCTTGGAGTTACTCTGTTGCTCCCATTCCTTTCCTCTCCGCTTTTGTCCCAGACGGTAGTCTTCTGGCAGCCGGGATTCCCTACAATCGCCAGCCAACCGATGGACCGCGCCGCTCTCTCGACAGCGTTGCACGATTTGAATCCCACCTTCCTTGACACGAAGGCGCTGCAGTCTCCTGGTGCTCTCGCAAAGACGGAGCTGTTGGTGCTTCCTTACGGCTCCGCCGTTCCCACCGATGACTGGAGGGCAATCGAAGCTTATCTGCAAGGCGGCGGTAACCTTCTCGTTCTCGGCGGTCAGCCATTGCGCGTTCCGGTCACACAGGCTGCGGGCACTTTTGTCCAAGGCCGTCCGCAGGATACTTACTCGCGCGCGCTGGATCTGCGGCACACCTACGAAGTTCCCGTAGCCCGCGACGCTCATTTTGCGTGGAGACCCGGATACTCATTTGACGCAGTTCCGAAGCCGCTGGCAGAGAAATTCTTCACCGTGGAGGGTCATCTCAACGGCCTCGGCTACATGATCGACACCAGCGGGCTGCTGGTGGCAGCGCCGGTCGTTGTCATCGACCATTCGTCGGGTGGGGCGATGGCCGGCAGCCGGGTACTGGGAGAGCACAGANNGGCATGGCTCTCGTTCGTCAGTCCGCCGGTTATGCACACCAAGGTTCAACCTACCTCTCCGTGGAAACCCTTTTCTCGGTCCTCAGACCGAATGAGCCACCCCAGATCACCGTACATCTGCAGCGGGCAAGGCCATCCTCATCTCTCCAAGGCGAAGTCCACGTCGAGCTTCTATCCGCTGACAAGGTCCTTGACGCCACCACGCTGCCGGTTGGGGGCGAAGAAACCTCCGATCTACCGGCGCCGTTCCATACGCCGCTTCCCGCCGGCTTCTACGAAGTCCGCGCCACCTACCGCCAGCAGGAACATTTTCGTGAGTTCCACGAGAATGGTTTCTGGGTCGCAGACCGTAGTTCCCTGGACGAAGGCGAAGCCCTCGGGGTCGATGGCGACTTCCTTACGCGCGGGGGAAACCCATTTTTTCCCGTTGGCACTAACTACTTCACGACAGAAGAAAATGGGTGGGATTTCTCCGGCCCGCGCAATGCGGCGGTCTGGGAAAAGGATTTTGCGGAGATGGCGACACACGGCGTCACCTTCGTCCGCACCGGTGTCTGGATGAGCAACGCCAAGTTCATAGAGGCTGGAACGGGAGAGCCGGACGAACGCTTCCTGCGCAATCTTGAGGCCTTTCTCATCTGCGCTCATCACCACGGTATCTCTGTTAACTTCACCTTCTTCGCATTCTCTCCGGTTTCCGGCGCGCCTTCCCGTCCGTCCGATGCCGCGGCTCCGCAAAAAAACTCCTACCTCGATGGAGATGCGTTGCGTGCCCAGGAGGCGTACGTACGCACTGTAGCAAATCGCTTCGCCAGTGTGCCGTGGCTCTGCTGGGACCTTATCAATGAGCCGAGTTTCTCCAATCCGCTGCAGATATTCAAAGGGAACATTCCGAACGGCGATGCGGCAGAAGTAAGCGCCTGGCATGAGTGGCTGCGAGAGAAATACAAAGACCTCAGTGCCCTTGGAGACCCATGGGACCAGACACCGGAACAGCTTGGCAGCTTTGACAGTATCCCGCTGCCGGGCGTAGCGGACCTGACCTATGAGCGTTATGGAAATCCCCGGCAGGTGCGCGCGGTCGATTACAACCTCTTCGCGCAGGATATGTTCGGCCGTTGGGTGCAATCCATGGTCGCCATTATCCGCCGATCTGGCAGCAAGCAGCTCATCAACGTCGGACAGGATGAAGGTGGAGTCACCAACCGCGTGCTGAATCAGTTCTATGGATTGGCAGGCGTTTCCTTTACTACCAATCACACCTATTGGCAGGACGATGCCCTGCTATGGGACTCGGTCGTGGCAAAGCGTCCGGGAATGCCGAATATCACGGGCGAAACCGGCTATCAACCGGTCTGGGCTCCCGATGGAACATGGCGCTACGATGAATTCACGGGGCTGAGTCTCACGGAACGCAAGTGGGCCCTGGGCTTCGCGGCCGGCAGTTCCGGAGCGATGCAGTGGGACTGGGCCCGCGAAGTCGACTTTGGCATGCAGCGGAGTGACGGCTCGGCCAAGATATGGGAGCCTATGATGCAGAGGGTGGGAGAGTTTGCTCAGCGCGCCGCCCCGTATGCCACGGGTTTCGTCAAACCAGATATCGCGATCGTGCTGCCTCAGTCTTTTCAACTCTCCGTTTCCAATGCGCGGGCCATTCATGCGCAACAGAACGCGGTCCGGGCGCTCTACTACTATGCCCGGGGGGAAGCTTATGTCGTAGGCGAGTACCAGATCGCATCCCTCGGATCGCCGAAGCTCATCATCCTGCCTTCATCGTTCGCGCTTACTGAAGAAGCCTGGCAGGCGATTGCAGCAAGAGTGAAAGCAGGAGCCATACTGCTCGCGACAGGGCCGTTCGGCGGAGACGCGCACTTCCACGCAACGGGAAGGCAGGATCAAGCAGGGCTCGCTTACGTAGACGCTCCACTCACTCTCCGTAACAACCTATTCAAGTGGCCCGGTGGCGAAGAGGAGTTTACCTTCGCGGGCAATAAAACCACGGTCCTGAGCCGCGCACAAATGCCTGGCGACCAGGATTGGGTTGAGAAACCTCTTGGCAAGGGGAGAATTCTCTTCGCTGCCCTGCCCCTTGAGCTCAGTGAAAACCTTAAGGGGGTGGGAGACGTTTATCGCTATGCTATGAAGACGGCCAATATTTCCCCCACCTACACCACTACTTTGGCGGACGCCGGCATACTCATCTGTTCAACCCGGCTGCCCAAGGCTACCCTTTATGTACTCACCTCTGAATCAAATCGGAAGACAGTATCTTTCCATGATGTGCGCAGCGGGACGGACTTCTCCGGGCGTCTTGATAATGGCCGCGCAGCACTCCTGCTCATCAGCGATGAAGGGAAGCTGATTACCAGTTACAACTGGCCGGTGAGTGACCCGACGAAATAGCTTGAGGAAGTGTGTTCGAATTCACGCGGATCTTCCATCGGGTGCTAGCCGGCGATTGCTCGAATCTGCCGATAAGCGAAGCGCTGGGTGCCCCTCGCCCCAGCGTACCTGGGATGATGATGATTGGTTTCCATTGCTTTCCCTGAAGGGCGCAATCGCACTCAGTTAAGGCCAAAGCGATGGTGGGGCTTCGCCCCCTCTTTTTCGTCCCACGTACGCCGGATTTCCTGTCGAGGCTGGTGGCGTTGTCGAACTCCATGCGGCTTTCCTTAAAGAAAGCCGCACACGCGGTCTTGTCTGATGCTGCGTAACAGGAAATCCGGGTACGTCGGTGCGAACGTGGGGCACCCCCGTTACTCAGCCTGCATCGGTGGTTGACGCTACTTTGTACCCCCGCTATCTTCCGGCAGCAGTTCGTAGCTCACAAAGGCCAGCTTCAGACTATCGGGCGACCACGAGGGAACGTTGATTGTTCCCTGACCGCCAAAGAGCTTCGTCAACACATGTACCTTCTTATCGTCCATCGACATCAGATTGAGCGCGACATCCTTTTCCGCCGGGTGGCCGCTGACGCCTTTTTCGTAGGAGAGGAATACCATCCATTTGCCGTCTGGAGAGATGTGCGGAAACCAGTCGTTGGTCTCCTCGGATAACACTTGTTCCTGCGCGCTTCCGTCCGCCTTCATGCGCCATATCTGCATCGATCCTGTGCGCTCTGAATTGAAGTAGATGTACTCGCCGTCCGGGGAGTATTCCGGACCATCGTCCAGGCCCTTGGCTGTCGTGAGCCTGGTCTCCTGGCCGCCTGTAACGGGAATGGTGTAGATATCAAAGTCGCCATCGCGTTGGCCGGCGAAGGCCAGCGTTTTCCCGTCGGGCGACCATCCATGCCAGTACGATGGCGAATTCTGCGTTATCTGCCGTGGCGTTCCACCAACAATGGGAACGATATAGATGGACGGCTTCTGACTGCTCCCTGACTGGTCGCTGATTGCCATGGACTGGCCGTCGGGTGAGATGCCGTGATCGTTGTTGCAGCGGTTTTGAGGATCGGTGGCGATCGTTGTGGGTTCCGTTCCGTTCAGGGCCAGACGGCGCATCTTGCCCTCGCTATTGAAGAGGAAGAATGAGCCGTCGCGAGACCAGTTCGGTGCTTCGAAGTGGACGGGCGCTACATAGGCCACGCGGCGGTCGGTCGAGCGAATAGGGATCGTCTCGAGGACGCTATAGAGAACCAGTTTTCCGGTTGTCGCTGGAAGCGACATTAACTTAACGTTGGAAAAGACGGCTTTCTGCACCGCGTCTTTATCGTGTGCGCAAACACCGATGCCGATATAGAACCGCCCGGTCAGGACAAGTTTGGTGGAAGCCCCGGCAACCTGGAGCTTTCCGTCGCTTCCGGAGACGAAGGCATAGAAATAGTCGCCGCGCTTTTCAATGCGCACCGTTCGCGGCGCGGAGACATTGGACTGGACCTCATGGGCATTTCCCCCCGGCTCATCCCGGAACTGAAGGGAGGTAAGGCCATCCCCGTGCCGGGCCAGATCGACGGCTGCTGAGTTTCCATCCAGGCTTTGCCGTATCATCAGCACCGCTTTTCGATGGTTATCTCCGGTTTCGCCCAGGAATGCGATGTCGGCCGTGAGAGAGACATCGCCGGAGACTCTGGTCCACAGGTAGTGAAAATCATCCTCTCCAAACCACATGTTCGCGCCGCTGCCGCTGATTGTGTAGTTCTGCTGGGCTGCGTTGTACTCCGCTGATCCCGGGTGCAGAACCGTACCGACGTCTCCGTGATCCTGAAATATACCGAGAGATGGAGTAGCAGCGCTCGCAGCCGAAGCAACCAACGTGAGCAGAGTCAGACAGCATGAGGCGGAAATCTGGCGGCGAAAGGAAAATTGCATTCAGTAGCCCTCACAAAACGAACTTATTCACAACGAATGGATGCGGACCCCTTGCACCACTCGGTTAATGATGCCTCCCGGGCTGGGATTATCCGGGTTCAAACCGATACGCAGGCTTAAATGGTATCCAAACAGTTGCGGAAAGACGATCTCGTATGGCGTGCGCAGCGCATCGGGTAAGTGGAGCGCGATTGCCGGTAGAACCTCCTCCGCCAACCCGCCATCCTTTTCCCCATCTCCAATGGCAACCACATACCCAAGTTTCTTTGTCCGCAGCTCGTAGATGAGATCCTTTTCATAAAGCCTGCGCACCGGATCACTGGAGAGCAAGCACATAACCAGGGTGTCTGGCCGGATGAAAGACATGGGCCCGTGCCGCAAACCAAGATAGCTCTCCGCAAGTACGGGGAAGCGGCCTGCGGTCATTTCGAGTGCCTTCAAAGCAGCCTCCTGCGCCCAGCTAATCAACGGAGAAGAGGACAACATCACGATTCGATCCCGCACCCGGCTCGCCAGCCTGCGGCATTGTTCGTCGATCGCGGGAAGCATCGCTGCTGCGCGAAGGCTCGCGTCTTCGACGGAAGCCGCTGCCGGAGCAGGTTTGGCGAGGCAAAGTCCGGCGAGGACGAGGTTAGAAAACGCGCTGGTCATCACCAGGCTGCGGTCATTGGTCCGCGGATCAAGGGTAATCAGGCCGTCAAGACCGGACTGCGCCAGCGCTCCCTCTGCGTTGCACGTAATGGCCAATTGGTAGATATTCGGATGAAGCGAGCGGATATTCTCGACGACCGCGACACTTTCGGGGCTATTGCCGGAGCGCGCCAGGGAAATGACAGCATCCACTCCGGAGGATTGACGCTCCGGGTCAACCAGCAAGTCTGTCGTGGGAACGGCGATCGCTTGCGGCCACGCGGCAGCGACCGCGGCAGCTGCATACGCTGAAGTGCCGGCTCCGGTGAGCAAAACCCGCTTACCTCGAAAGAGCGAGGGAAGGTCTAACCGGAGCGACGCGTTCTCAACCAGGGCAGGGGTGGTCCTCCACAAAGTGGGCTGCCCGTAGATCTCCCTTAGAGTTATGTTGGATTCGTCTTGTGGTGTGACGTTTTCCATTCCCGCCTCAGTATCCGAAAATATGATGAAGTTCCGAGCTCTCCCTTTATTTCCTTTTCTGGTCCATGAGACCACGAAATAATACTCAAGCAATGACGACTCGCAAATTAAATAAAATGATGCAATGAGGAACGCTGTAAATGGGACGAAGACCGGAAGTGGCCATTGTCGGAGAACTCAACGTAGATTTTATCCTGGAGGGCGTGCCGCGGGATCTGCCGGAGGAAAGAGAACTCCTCGCCAGCAATTTCACCATGACGCTGGGCAGCTCTTCGGCAATTCTTGCCCATAATCTAGCGCTCCTGGGAACCAGCGTCAGCTTCAGCTCTCGTATCGGCCCTGATCCGTTGGGGGAGGTTTGCTGCCAATGGTTGCAGCAGGCAGGAGTCGAGATTGACCACATCCGTTGCGTCCGCAATGGCAGCAACACCGGGGTGACTTTTATTCTGCCGCTGGTCACCACGCGGCGTAGTATCACGTATCCCGGGGCCATGTTCGAAATGGGGATCGAGGACTTGGACACGGCATACCTGGCAAGCGCACAACATTTTCACCTGTCGTCCTTCTTCCTGCACCGTACGCTTTCTCCTCATATAGCGGGTCTTTTTGCCGCTATGAAGCGCAACGGCCTCACCACATCGCTGGACACGAATGATGACCCGCAGGACGAGTGGGATAGTGGACTGAAGACTGTTTTTCCCGAGTTGGACATCCTGTTTTGCAATGAGCGGGAGCTTCTAAAGATCGCCCAAATGGAAAACGCAGATGCCGCTGCGGAGAAGGTCTCTGCCGCCGTGCGCATGCTGATCGTGAAACGCGGGGCGCGCGGAGCTTCTGTATACTCGCAGGGGCAGCGCATGGATGGCCCGGCTATTTCCGTGCAAGTTCAAGATACGGTCGGCGCCGGAGATACGTTTAACGCCGGGTTTCTCCATCGATGGCTGCGCAACGCTCCTCTCGAAGAGTGTCTGGCTTTTGGCAATCTGGCGGCAGCGTTGTCGACGACGCGCCCGGGTGGCACCGAGGCCTTCAAGGACTCTGGTTATCGGGAGAGGTTTCTGGCAGAACACAGTTCCCGCGGCCCGCAATTACAGCTGTAAAGGGGAATCGGTTTAAGGGAAAGGTCACTATCATGCGCACGTGTCTGCTGATTTTCGCCGCCATTGTAGGGACTTCCACCGGTCTAATCGCACAAAATGCAGCGTGGCCGCCCACTCCCGATCATCTGACCTTGCCTCTATGGCCCAACGGGGCGCCAGGCGCCCAGCCGAGTACGGGGCCAGAGATGGACACCACAACTGCCAAGGACAACCTCCCCGGCGGCAAGCCTGTGATTCGTCTGGGCAATGTTTCCAATCCCACGCTGACGCTCTACGCTCCCAAGGGCAAGAACACCGGGGCGGCCGTGGTTGTTTTTCCCGGAGGCGGTTACCGCATCCTGGCTATCGATCTCGAAGGGACCGAAGTGTGCGACTGGCTGAATTCCGCCGGCATCAGCTGCATCCTGGTTAAATACCGCGTGCCTGAGTCCGGCCCCTACCCAAAGTCTTCTGCCCCGCTGCAGGATGCGCAGCGCGTCTTCGGCATCGTACGTTCTCACGCCAGTGAGTGGCACATTGATCCAAACCGGCTTGGAGTCCTTGGCTTTTCCGCAGGGGCGCACCTTGCCGCTGGGCTCAGTACTCACTTCAACCAACGACTCTACGAGCCGATTGACCCTGCCGACGCCCTTAGTTGCCGTCCCGACTTTGCCGTAATTGTCTATCCGGGTTATCTCGCGCTCGCGGACCAGAACTACGCGCCTAATCCCGACATCCATCCGACCGATCAAACGCCGCCTACGTTCCTGGTGCAAGCCGAGGACGATCCGGTGCATGTAGAAAACGCTGTCGTTTATTTTCTGGCCCTAAAGCATGCCAAGGTGCCGGCCGAACTGCACATTTATGCCGAGGGCGGACATGGTTATGGCCTCCGCCGCACTGCGCTCCCGGTGACTACATGGCCTCAGACCGTCGAAATATGGCTACACACCATTCATATCTTGCCCGGTTCTGCTGGCTCTTAGTACTACGTAAAGTGAGCTCATGAGAGTGATGATCGGGAAGAGAATCGGTTCGGCCTTCACTTCGCTGCTCCTGCAGGTGCTGGTGGTTGCCGTCTGCGGTCAAAACACTTCGCGCACGACACTCGCTCCACTTCCCGCCCCCCTCGGAGTGCCCAAGCCGGGGCCGTCGAATGACGCTCCCTATGCTCCGCTGCCCATCTTGCCGGGCGGCGTCGTGGTGACTCTTTATCCGCCCGGCTCGCCCTTTCTCAAAATGGATCGTGTCCGCGAGGCCGAGCAATACAACATGAGCCAGTCCGTGCCGGGGCGAATCAACAGCATCGTCAACATTCACAACCCCTCGATCGAAGTGCACACGGTCGACCGCGGCCTCAATACCGGGGCTGCCGTGATCCTGGTGCCGGGGGGTGGTCACAACACCTTGAACGTGGGTGGGGAGGGCGCGGATTTCGTGCCCTTTTTCTACAATCACGGCGTCAACACCATCATCCTGCGGAATCGCCTGCGCCGTGACGGGTACAATCCACAGACCGACGAAGTGTACGACGCTCAGCAGTCCATCCGCCTGGTGCGCGCGCACGCCCGGGAATGGAACATCGATCCGAACAAGATCGGCATCATGGGCTTTTCGGCGGGCGCGGAATTAGCCTCCGCGACGGCGGTGCTGTTTGACGACTTTGACAAGAAGAACAGCGACCCCGGCGATCCGCTGGCGGGGATCTCTTCGCGACCAGACTTCGTCGGCATTATCTATCCCGGCCCCACACCGTTTGCCCGCGATCGCTTTGCTCCGCCGATCCCGCGCAACGTTCCTCCCGCCTTCATCGCCTCTGCCGGCTCGGATGACCAGGTTCATGCCATCTGGGCCGACGAATACTTTGCGGCCATGCTAGCGCTTCGAGTGCCGAACGTCGAGATGCACATTTACGCCAATGGACGCCATCCCGGCGACCTACTGCGCGACGGCAGCCACATGACCGGCGGTCTCACGGATCGCAACGGCATACCGTTTGGCACCTGGCAATTTCGCTTTATCGACTGGTTCCGCGATCTCGGCTTTTTGCAACAGCCGGGCGTGGAAACGAAAGCGGCCAAGGACATCTCCTTTTTTCTGAGTCAGCCTGCACCAGCCCCCAAAGGCAGCACGCCCAACACGCCTCCCCATACGCCGTAGGTGGGGATGCGCGAAGTGTCCGGCGATGGACATAGGCGTGGGTTTGTGGACAGTTCCCTCTTTGGGTGATTTGTAAGTCATAGAAACGCTTGGCAGATAAGATGCTAAGGTTTGGGCCGCCACGTGCCTTATCTCTCGGCAACGGAGCAATGATGATTGCTAATTTGATTCGGGATGTGCGCTACTCGCTACGGCCGTTGCGGAAGACCCCGGGGTTCACGGTGACGGCAGTGCTGACGCTGGCGCTGGGCATTGGGGCAAACACGGCGATCTTCACGCTGGTGCATGCCGTGCTGCTGAAGAATCTGCCGGTAGTCGACCCCAAGTCGTTGGTGCGCGTTGGTGACAACGAGTATTGCTGCACACTGAACCTATCCTCGTTTGACAGTGATTACACAATCTTTTCCTACGATGGCTACAAGTACCTGCGCGATCACACGCCGGAGTTTGAGGAGTTGGCGGCCATGGAGGGAGGTGGGGCAGACCTCTCTGTCCGGCGTATCTCGGTAGATATGCCACCGCATTCCTCGCGCGGCGAGTTTGTCTCCGGCAACTACTTCCAGACGTTTGGCATACCGCCGTTTGCAGGGCGTGTCCTCATACCATCGGATGATGCAGATGGCGCGCAGCCCGTCGCGGTAATGAGCTACCAGGCCTGGCAGAGGGATTATGCGGGTGATCCTTCGGTGATCGGCAGCAGCTTCGTGATGAACACGCATCCGGTGACCATCATCGGTGTGACGCCGGAGACGTTCTATGGCGACCGGATGACCGAGAATCCACCAGATTTCTATCTTCCGATCTCGCAGGAGCCAACGCTCGGCTTTTACGCGGTACGCAATAAACCGGAACTGGGCTGGCTGTTCCTCATCGGACGCGTTAAGCCTGGAACAGCGATGGCGCCACTACAAGCGAAGATGAGCGGCTTGCTGCGGCAGTCGCTCGTGCAGCTGCCGGCTTACCAGTCGGAACACGGCAGAGAGCATCTGGCCAAAGGTCATGTTGTACTGACGCCGGGCGGCATAGGTATAGCAAATATGCAGCACGATGCAGCCAGCAGTCTGCACCTGTTGATGGGACTCTCCGGACTGGTTCTGCTGATTGCATGCGCGAATATCGCCAACCTGATGTTGGTTCGCGGGCTGGCACGACGGGCTGAGATCTCGATCCGCATGGCGCTGGGCGCGGCGCGGGTAAGAGTGGTGCAGCAAATGACGACCGAGAGCGTTGTGCTCGCGTGCCTTGGCGGCTTGGCAGGATTGGCGCTGGCGTATGCAGGGACGCGGTCGTTGCTGGCGTTGATGTTCCCCAACTCGCCCAGCGTGCCGATTCAGGCAGCGCCTTCGCTGCCGGTGCTTGGCTTTGCCTTCGGCCTTTCCCTGCTGACCGGACTAATCTTCGGCATCGCGCCGGCGTGGATTACCTCGCAGGAGCAGCCGGCCAATGCAATGCGCGGTGTGAATCGAACGACCAGCGATGGGTCTTCCCTGCTGCAGCGGTCACTGGTTATTCTGCAGGCGGCGTTGTCACTGGTGCTGCTGGTCGGAGCCGGACTGTTGGGCAAGAGCCTGAATAAACTTGAGCATCAGAACTTCGGCCTGGAGACGGACAACCGGGTGATCGTCAACCTGAATCCGCTAAAGGCGGGTTACAAGCCGGCGCAGTTGCAGGGGTTGTACCAGCAGATCGAAGACAAGTTTCACGCGCTACCTGGGGTGGAGCGTATCGGCCTGACGCTCTATACGCCCCTGGAAGGCAATAACTGGAGCTTCTATGTGTACATCCAAGGACAGCGCGCGCCTGATCCGGGGCAGGATGTCACTGCTGCGTTCGACCGCGCAAGCCCGGACTACTTCAAGGCAGTTGGGCAGCGTGTGGTTCGCGGGCGAACGTTTACGCCGGCCGATACGGCAACATCGCCGGGCGTTGCGGTAGTCAACCAGGCGTTCGTGAAGAAACTCTTCAAGCCGGGCGAAGACCCGATCGGACAACACTTTGGCTCACAAGAGATCAAGAATTCCGGTGACATCGAGATCGTGGGTGTAGTGGAGGATACGAAGTATCTGAGCACACGCGATCCGGCAATACCGATGTACTTTACGCCGATGCTGCAGCAGTCACGCACCAGCCCGCCCAAAGACCTGGACGCATCGCTCTATGCCAGCGCTCTCGTCCTGCAGATGAAGGGTATGACGCCAGGGCTGGAGGCTCAGGTACGTGAGACGCTGGCGAACATCGATCCAAACCTGACGGTGGATCACTTCCAGACGTTTGCGCAGCAGATCCACGGAAACTTCAACGGGGAGCGGATGATTACTCGGCTGACGCTGCTGTTTGGGCTGCTGGCGCTGGTGCTGGCTTCGGTCGGACTCTATGGCGTCACTTCCCACATGGTTGTTCGGCGGACCCCGGAGATCGGCATACGCATGGCGCTTGGCGCGGCCCGCGGAGGGGTCATCGGCATGGTGATGCGGGGCGCGATGTTGCAGGCCGGGATTGGATTAGCGATTGGAATACCAACGGCTCTGCTTTGCGCGCGCTTCGTGAAGTCGCAGCTGTATAACGTGTCCGGGCAGGACGGGTGGGTGATGGCTGGTGCGGTCGTCGCGCTAGCGCTTTCGGCATGCTTGGCTGGGCTGATTCCAGCTCGGCGCGCAGCTTCGACCGATCCGATGAAGGCATTGCGGGTGGAGTAGACAATGCTGTCGCGCTAAACCCACTATTTCTCGGGTATACACGGATAGGGGAAATGCTCTAGCTTCTTCGCACATCGGAGGGTACCCATGCCGGAAGCGAATAAACTCCTCACAAGGCGCTGGTTTGAGGAAGTCTGGAACAAGAAGAACGAAGCAGCGATCGGCGAAATGTTTCACCCGCAAGGTAAGTCTCACGGCTTTCCTGAAGCGGACTCGGTTCTTGTGGGGCCCGAAGCCTTCAAGTCCGTCCACCGTACCTTCTGCGGAGCTTTCCCCGATCTCCACATCGACATTGAGGATATTCTCGCCGAGGGTGACCGGGTCGCGGTTCGCTGGAGAGTTGCCATGACCCATCTTGGCGATCATCTCGGCTTTCCCGCCAGTAACAAGAAGGGGGTACTGGACGGGTCGTCCTTTTTGATCGTCAAGGGCAACCTGATCACTGAAGGCTGGAACCAGATGGACCTCCAAGCCCTGATGCAGAAGCTCCAGGCTGCTTGAGCGGTGAGACGATTTCTATTCCCTAGAACTCGGTGAAGAGGGGCCTGTCTTCGAGAAAAGCCTAGCGCGCGGCTGGTGAGAAATGCACTTAGTGTCCTGAGTTAGAAGTTCGCACTATATACCCCAGAGAGCAGAGGGTCGTGCAAATGACTGAAACCGCAGGTCCCTCCACTACGCTCCCCCGGATTTCCTGNNCTGTCGAGGTTGGTGGCGCAGGGAATTTCATGCGGCTTTCTTTACGGAAAGCCGCACACGCGGCGTTGGCTGGCGCTGCGCAGTAGGAAATCCGGGTCCGCTACGGTCGGGATGACAAATATGTGTACGAATTAGCATGCGGCGATACTCTTCACATCTTCGATTTGTGCTCTGCGTATCGTGATAGTAACGGCCGTCGGCCCCATCTCCCTATCACCTGTGTTTGCCGAAATGGTTCAATTTCACACAACACGGCGGACCTCAGAATTCACTTAGCCGCTTTGGATTCAAATGTGTAGAGTTTCCACCGCTCGCCACCCTTCTCTGCGTAAACAGGATGGATCGCCTCACCCGTAAATGCCGAGATGGCACGCATCCAGAAATCGTGCGCCGAAACGTTCGACTGCATCACTCGAACTTCCCACGGACCCGGGAACTGCCTCCACACTTCGTGTGCTACTTGAGTTCCGATTCCACGCCGCCGGCATCCGCGAAGAACAAAGAACTCTGCCATATCCCAGAAAGTCCGATTGCCAGAGACTTCTGACCCTCGCTTGACTAAAACCAACCCTGCCAATTTGCCATCCATTTTGACAAGAAAAGGATATCGGTCAGGTTCACTCCAATAAAGTGGAAGGGACGGGTAGCCGAACCTGCCATCTGCTCCTATCTCCAGATCGTGGAATTCGCTGAAATCGTGTGCGTACAGCTCCAATAGGTTAGCCATGGCCGGCTCTTGTTCCGCTGCGGCTGGGATCACTTCGATATGCGCGCCCGGCCCCTCTTCGGGTTTTGTCATAGCAGGTGTGAGCTTGCCTTCACAGTGAGTATGCCACTGCCATCGTGCAGGAGCCCTCATCCGGTGCGATACTCTCATCCCAACAACTGGTTTCAGCCTGCGGACAATTTCTCCCCAAATCCGGGAACCGCGGTCCCTGTCCTCCCGTAAATAAACAATTAGAGCGAACCGGCTCCAGACGGAGAAAACACTATGGCGGCCCTGCGGCAGAATTTGACCTACAGCTTCCGGCGTCTCTCCAGATCGCCAGGATTTGTGTTCGCTGTCATCCTCTCCATTGGGTTAGGCATCGCTGCCAACTCCACCATCTTTTCCATGGTCAGCCGCTTCGTGCTCCGCCCCCCGCCTGTCGGGGATCCGGGCACTCTTATGGCACTCCGTACAACGCATGACGGCGAGCGTTGCTGCAATAACTTTCCCTGGCCGGTCTACACGGACCTGCGCGACCAGACTCGATCTTTCTCCGGTGTCGCGGCCTACTATGAACTCCTGCCCGCGTCGATTGGCGGGTATGGCGAGCCGGAACGCGTCTGGGGCCAATCGGCTACTTCCAACTTTTTCGATGTGTCGCAGATTCGCATGAGCCTTGGCCGCGGCTTTTTACCCAGCGAAGAAAATGTCCCGGTGATTGTTCTCAGCCACCGTATCTGGCAGCGACGCTTCGCGTCCGACCCCGCGATTCTGGGCAAATCGATCCCTCTCTCAGGCCATACCTTCACTGTCGTCGGAGTGACGCCTCCAGGCTTTCGCGGTCTGGACCTGATCCTCGACCCGGAATTCTGGGTGCCACTCGGCAACGTTGAGCAACTCGCCCCAAGTGTTCCGAGCCGAAGCGCGCGCAACAACAACTGGCTCGCGGCTGTCGGGCGCCTAAAACCTGGCGTCACAAAGTCGCAGACTACTGCTGAACTCGCCGCCCTCGCGCAACGTTTCGCCAAAGCCTATCCCGACACAGACAAAGGCAGAGGTTTCCGCCTGGATCAGGCCGGCTCGCTTCCCCCGCGAGATAAGTCGACCGTGCTGCTGTTTATTGCGGGGCTCTCAGTCGTCGTGCTGCTCGTGCTCGGCATTGCCTGCGCCAATGTTGCTAATCTCCTACTCGCACAATCGTCCAGCCGCCAGCGCGAAATGGCGGTTCGCATTGCCCTCGGAGCGACGCGCGGTCAGCTATTGTGGCAAATGCTCACAGAGAGCCTGCTGCTCGCCCTCGGCGGTGGATTGTTCGGCACAGCTCTTACCCTATGGGCTACCTCAGCACTTTCCGCATTCCGTATTCCCGCGCCCGTGCCGCTTGATATAACCATCCGCGTCGATTGGCGGGTCATGCTGTATACCTTCGCCCTCAGCGTCGGAACCGGGCTGCTTTTTGGGCTCGTGCCCGCGTGGATCGCCTCGCGGCCTATACTGGCCAGCGCATTGAAAGGCGAAGATGGATTTGCCCGCCCCGGGCGCCGCCTGACCTTGCGCAATGTTCTGGTGGTGTCGCAGATCGTCATGTCGCTCGTTCTGCTCTGCTCCACCGGACTCTTTCTGCGCAGCCTGCAACGAGCCGTTGGCATCGACATCGGCTTCCGCTCGCGCAACGTGTTGATGCTGTCTGTCGATCCGCGGGTCCACGGCTATTCGCCCGAGCGCACCACGCAGTTCCTCGCACAATTGCGAGAGCGCGTGGCGGCGATTCCGGGCGTTGTTTCGGTTGCCGCCACAGACAGCACCCCACTTTCCGGGGGCAACCGGAGCGACGCGTTCCATGCTGAAAGCGAATCGAACTCCACCGGCCCCGATCCAGACGTGGAGCTCTATATGGCAACGCCCGGTTATTTCGAAACGATGGGGATCCCGCGGCTAGCGGGTCGCGACTTCGCCAATGAAGCCGCTGACGCCCCCAAAGTCGCCATCGTCAATCGGGCCTTCGCTGAGCATTTTTTTAACAGAGAGAATCCCATCGGCCAACGGGTCACTGGGGGAGGGGCTACGTACGAGATTATCGGCGTGGTTCAGAACATAAAGTCGCGGTTCCTCGGCGAGGACACTCGCTATGTTCTCTTTCGCTCACTTGCACAAAGCACGGGAAGCGACCCTTCCTTCCTGGGATATGAACTGCTCGTCCACTTCGCGGGCGATTCGGCAGCGGTCGCCCACGCCGTGCGCGGGCAGATCCACGATCTTGATTCGACCATGGCGGTCTATAACGCCGAGACCATGGAAGAACATCTGCAGCAGGCGCTCTTTCTGCCGCGCCTGGCCGGCACGCTCTTCGGGATCTTCGGGTTCGTTGGCCTGGTGCTGGCTGCCATCGGCCTTTACGGCGTCATGAGCTATTCGGTCAGCCGCCGTACGCGCGAGATCGGAATCCGTATCGCCCTAGGTTCGCAGCTAGGCGCGGTCCATCGGCTCATTCTTCGCCAGGGCATGTTGCTCACCGTCATTGCCATGGCGCTTGGCCTGCCTGCCGCCTTCGCGGCGGCGGGATTATTCAGTAGCTTCCTCTACGGAATTGCCCCGCACGACATCATGACCTTCACCGTTGTGCCGCTTTTTCTCGCTGTTGTCGCGTTAGTGGCATGCTGGATTCCGGCACGGCGCGCAACCAGGATTGATCCGCAGAGTGCATTGCGATACGAGTAATTGCCGGTAAGAAACGACGGCTGGATTTTGTACAAGCGGGCTAGTGTCCTGAGTTAGAAGTTCGCACTA
>PLZN01000080.1:0-5248 GCA_003152195.1 Acidobacteriaceae bacterium | reverse complement strand
ACGAATTAACAACTCAGGACACTAGCCCGGATTTCTCACCCGAGGTGAGGAGAGGATCGACAAGGTTGTGTTGGGCAGAGTCGGTAGCGCCGCGGAGAGGGGGTGCCCCATCCCCCCGGATTGCCTGTAAGGCTTGGTTGGGTCAACGAACTTCATGCGGCTTTCCTTATAGAAAGGCGCACACGCTGCCATGGCTGGGGTCGCGCAGTAGTAAATCCGGGGTCCTTCGCGTTTTTTGCGAAGGGTGGGATCCACGATAGTGTGTGCATTGAAATTTGTGGTATCCCACCCTTGCCGGAAAAGCACCGGCAAGGATGGGGCACCCGCAGATTTGTTGCACTTTTTGCTCAGGAGCCAATTGGATGTCAGATTGGCAGTGCGACCAGATTGCTATCATTCCATCGCCAGCGCGATTCAGGTCCATGAAGGTGTACGCCGCCTATCCACTTATCAATGCCCCTGAGCCTCACATAATCCTCGTCGCTGGCAAGAACCTGTTTGCCGAGTTCGGTGATGTGAACGGTCCTCTTGCCGAACCCCTCTTCAGTGGCTCCAAGAATGCGAAGAAGAGGGTGTGGTTCTGCCGCCAAGCGAGTGAGAATACGCCAGAAGGAAATGTCTCCCATAAAGGAGCGCTGTTCCATGTTTTGCGTTGTAAGAAACATTTGCCCGGCTGATGTACTTCCCATTTCTGAAGCCTTCAGAGCCTGCTCCTCACTTCGTGCCAGACCATTCCGTGTTGAAGGAAATTCTTCCAGAAGCCGACGCAACGCCCCCGCGAGGAAAGGAAGTGAAGCAGTATCGGCTGCAAGTAACTGTTCAATCGAAACTGGGTCTGGTCCAGTGAACGCTTGCCAAGCGACGCGGGCCAGCCGGAGTTGAGACGGCATAACGTCCAGTCGTGTGTCCAGGAGTGGCGCTAGCTGATCAGCTCGGAGTTCGCCCAGTCCGCGAAACCCAGGTACACCTGGATAGTCGCCTACGCAGATCAAACTCAAACGTGTGCGGCCCAACTGGTGGCGCGCGAACCAGTCCAGCAGGCGGATCAAAATCAATTGATCGAACAAATCGTGCTCAAACCATAAGACAACTTCATCGTATGACCGGCACCCCCTCAGCGCTGTTTCCCATGTCTGCAGCCTAGATAGAGACTCCTCGTAACTATTGCTGTACCTGCTCTCACACAAGAAACGCGCGCGGCTCCTAAGCAGAGCATCATCGTCTGCCGGTTGGACAGGGCCTTCCCACAAGACATCTGCCCAAGATGAATAGTTGCCCGGCACGCCGGCTTTTTTGAGTGTGCCAACGACCGAATCGCCATTTGTGATGTGTAGCAACGTGGCCACGTCCAAATGATAAACGGTGAGTGGCGATCCCCCTACTCACACCGCAGTGCCGTCATGGGATCGACCGACGACGCTCTCCAGGACGGAACCAGGCAGGCCAGCGCAGCGACGGCAAGAATCACACCAGAAACGCCCAGAATCAACATTGGATCGTGCGCGCCGTTCTCCACCCAGCGGGAGATCAGCCGGCTTAGGCCGAAACTGAGCACCAGCCCCCCAAGCAATCCGGAACCGACGCCCACCCCGGCCGAAGCCAGCACAATCCGTAACACATCCTTCTTCCGGGCCCCCAGTGCGATGCGTATGCCAAACTCGTTGGTCCGCTGCACGGCCGAGTAGGAGACCACGCTGTACAGGCCCACAGCCGCCAGCAGGAGCGCCAACACGGAAAACGCTCCAAAGAGGATCGAAACCAGACGGCCCCTGGCCCATTCCGGCTCACGCCTGATCCATGCTTCCAGATCGTCTACATGGCCATTGGCCTGCTGATCGGGATTGACGGAAACGATCTGCCGGCGAATGCTATGCAGGATGGACTGTGGGTCGGCGCGGCTGCCCACCAGAATTTGCGTGTGCATCCACATGTAAAGCGAATACGGCAGGAAGATTGCCGGCTTTACCGGTTTGTCGAGACCGTCACCCAGCGCGTCGGCGACCACTCCCACCACTTGCAGCCAACCATCGCTTCCCGGCGCAGCCAGAGTATAGGGCGGTTCGTTTTTCAGCGTTGGAACTTTCAACGAATGCCCCAAAATGCTGCCGCCCGGATAATAGCGTTTGGCAAAGGTCTCATTCACTAATGCCAACGGCGCACTGTGCGCTACTTCCGTGTCGTCCCAAACGCGCCCCTGCAAGAGCGGCATGTGCAAGGTGGTGAAGTAGCCTGGATCGACAAAGTTGAGTCTTGCTTTCTCTTCTTCCCCAGATGGCTTCCCCAACAGCTCAAATGTTTGGTCCCACCCGTTCTCCGGCGGCGTGGCGTTGGTCGAGATTCCTGTAGATGCTACATCGGGCAGGGTGGCTATTTTTTGCCGTAGTTGCTCATAGTAGTTCACGCGCTCAGTTACGGTCGTATACGTATTGTCATGCACGGGAATGCCGACCGACATGACGTGGTTCGGGTTGTAACCGAGGGGAACACGCATCAAGCGCAAGAAAGCCCTGGATGGCTGGGCTTGCGGCCGTCATCAGCAGCAACGTCAGGGCAATTTGACCCGCGATCAGGGCGGTGTGCAACTGCTTCCCGCGCACCGTTCCGGCCAGTTTGCGCGTGCTCGATTGCATGACCTGGCTGATCTGGGGCCGGGCAAACTGCAATGCCGGGAACAAACCAAAAACTATGCTCGTGAGCAAAGCAAGACCGACACTGAAGAGCAGAACAGGCATGTTTACATGGAAATCTGCTTCATGCGGAAATGAGTATTCGGGCAAGCGGGCCACGATTAACCCGAGGCTTTGATAGGCCAAAAACATGCCCAATCCGGCACCGGCGACGGCCAATATCAGGGATTCGGTCAGGAGCTGACGGACAATACGAAGGCCGTTTGCTCCCACCGCCGACCGGACAGCAAACTCATGCTGCCGGGCCGTTCCGCGCGCCAGCAACAGAATGGAAACATTGCCGCAGCCGATAGCCAGCAGCAGACCCACGGCTCCGAACAGTAGACCAAGCGTGGCGCCTAATTCGTGCATATAGCGGTAGCTGATGGTCCGCAGTTCCAGTTTGTACTGTCTCGGAAAGTGATCCGGCGTTTCTTTAGCGAATTGCTGGAAGAGAGGCAGTAATTCGGCTGCGGCCGCCGCGCGCGTGAAGCCGGGCCTGAGCTTGATCATGGCGTTGACGCCCAGCACGTCTTCAATGGCGTGTGCCTGTCGTAACTGTCGTATCTGCGGGCCAGTGAGGCCACTCCAGTTATCTTCATTTCCTGCTTTATCCAAGAAAGATATCCCGCAAATGCGATCGGCTCCGATATATGGCCAGGGGTTCATCAGTACGGCGTAGACAATGCTGAAAACCGAAACGGTGGCACCGATGCCGAGTGCTAGGGGCAGAGTCGCCGTCAGGGCGAAGCCCGGATGATTGCGGAACTGGCGGAAGGCGAAGCGAATGTCCTGCACGAAAATGAGCATCGGCACCCCCAAAGAGAACCCGGCCCCGGTCTCGTGATGGCAATTACGCAGCCATTTTTGGCTAGAGTTCAAGTCGTTGATTCCACAAGAAGAGAGCAAAGATCAGGCTTTGCCTATCCGCCCCAACTGCCCAATTCCGCACAGGGGTTCTCCGGAAATGGACACGAGGTGCGATCAACCTCGCCCGTGCTGCCCGTTTGCGCGCAATGCTTCTCGGGGCTACTCCGTGGCCCTCACCTCTGCAACGGATCAACATCGTACTCAAGGTAAGAATCCAATCGATCGTCTGGCAGATGTAGCCCGGCATCCTCGCCTTCACGTGCCTCAAGGAAGGCGTCGAAAAGCGTCGCATAGAGACCTTGCCTGCTGGTTAATCTCTCGTTCCGTGCGCGGAGAAATTCAAAGCGAAACGGAGAACAACGTTCCGCTTCGCCTAAGAACCCTGGAGAAAAGAATTCGTGCGAGTCAGCCACGGCCCTGATGATGAGCGAACGCCAGCTCATCCTCAGCAGATCCTTTAGCAACTTAGTGCCGTTGGGCAAGTGGTCCATCCGGTCTCCCACTTGCTCGCTGAAGTTCAGGAGCTGGATCGCGAGGTCGTCCAGCGGCCTACCCAGTGCGGCCGCGCGAGAGAACAGTGTGACCGAACCAAGCCGCATATCCTCACGCACGTCCTGCAAATCGTCTCCCAATTGAAGTAACACGCCCCAGTCGAACGAGAATCGGCTCTCTTCCTCGCTGAGCCAACCACGAGCCAGGCAAGCGTCAGCTAGTACGGAACTGCCACCTTTCGCGCAGCTCATGCGCAACAACTCGGTATCACCGCAATGGCCGCAGCTCCTCAGTTGCGTGATACTCTCCTCCTGCGCTCGATGAATCGCCAACAAGCAGTCAAAGACCTGCGGATAGAGGACGCGAGGATATTGTCCTTCGATCAACTTAACCAGTTTCCACAGCGCAACTTCCCGATGATCCTGAGCTGAAAATCTCTCGCCGCGCAAGCGGTCCCGGAAACGCTCACTGAACAGGAGCTTTGCCTCGGCGGATACGTCCTCCTGATCCAGGTAGTTGTCGCTATACGGATACAGGAGACTGTATCCCAGGATTGATGGTGTAATTCCGACGTGCTCGCCGAGCAGCGGTTGCAAACCGCACGCAGTCCAGGCATTCCGGCACGCCTGAATAATATCGGCCATGCCCAAGTTTGCGTCGAACCGTCTCGCCCACCTTGCAAGCCTGGTACCCACCGGCAAGAAATCATTGGTGAGGAGCTTAATCGTTTCGTCCTCAAGGTTCAGGGCAGTAGCCGAAAATCGAGCGAATGACGCTACGATTCGACCCTGTGTTTCGATGCGTTCCGCTTTAGTCCGAGGAGCCCTCTTAGCCTCCCGCTCAACGGCTTGCAAGCCTTGGTCGTATGCTTTCTCCCGCTCCTGCTGCTCTTCCAGGCTGTACCGCTGCCCGCCTTGCGCCGAGAGCGCAACGCTGCCATTCCAAACTTCGATGGTCTGCGCAACCTGCGCATCCACCCACGGCCAGCTGTAGAGTTGCAGCATTCTCTTGAGGATACGAAAAGCCGAATCGAACGGTTCCACCAGAGGCTGCGTCCCTTCCAAAACAGGCGAAGCTGCCAGCGCGCAGAATCTCAATTACCCAATTGGGCAGGGGAAAAAAATGCGCGAAAAGAGCGAAAAGCGTTGGAAGTTACCCTGAGTTACCTTTGCTTGTCGCGGCCACGTTACGGCCTGGTACTGATTCCTCCTGAAATGCGG
>PLZN01000609.1 GCA_003152195.1 Acidobacteriaceae bacterium | reverse complement strand
TGCTGCGTAACAGAAAATCCGGGTATGCTGGGGCGAACGTGGGGTACCCTCCGTTGCTCAGTTCACACGCGGTGCAATTTGGACGCAGCCTGCCTATCCGGCAACCACTACTGTTCGCTGACTAAAAGCGCCACCGGGTAGGTGGCGAAGATTGTGCTCAGCAACAGCTCTTGCTGTTCTGCTACAGTGACTGATTCCCCGGTGAAAACGTTGCTATACCGCGTCCCCGGGGAGACAGGAAGGCGCAACTGATCTTTGCTCCAGGCTTCGCCGAGCGGCAATTGGGGCTTGCCCCGCATGAGCGTGCAGGCGAAGCGGGGCAGCACAGCCAGCACGCTTCGGCCGGTTGACTTGTCACGGCGCTGGAACGCAATGACGTTCTCCCGGCGTTCTCCCGTTACCTCCAGCGCGATGTATTCACCACGGCGGAAGATCGCATGTTCCCGCGTGCGCAACTGCAGCGCTCGATGCGTGGTCCAAAGCTTTGCCCGGCCGTCCGCCAGGTTGCCGAGCACATCGCGGCACACCGCAGCCGGACCCTCCTTCTCCGCCAGCTCGTGCAGCGCATCGAGGTAGCCGGCGCGCAGATCGTAATCCACGGGACGCCGGTTATCCGGGTCGACCAGGCTCAGTTCCCAGAGCTCATTGCCCTGGTAAAAGTCGGGTACCCCGGGAGACGCAATCTTAAGCACCACCTGGGCGAGGGAATTGACTGCCCCGAACAATCGTAGCTGCGGTAACAGCGCATCGAGCGACGCGACGAATGGGCTTTCTTTTCCCCGCGGACCTGGCATCAGAATGGACGTGATGAACGCATGAACCGCCTTCATATACTCAGGGTCAGGATTGATCCAGCTCAGGTTGATTTTGGCTTCGCTCAAAGCCTTAAACGCATACTGTTTGATTCGCTCCAGATAGTTCTCGCAGTCCTGCCGGCTCTCCATCTGCCATGGCCACGCGCCCAATATCGTTTGATAGAGCAGGTATTCTTCATTGCCATCCGGAGCGGTACGGTCGTCCTCCATTTTGCGCTTGAATTTGGTGTTCATCCGTTGCCACCGGCGTACCGCGCTCGACCAGAGTTGGGGAAGCTCGGAGAGCACATTGAGCCGATTGCGCACGTCTTCGCTGCGCTTGGTGTCATGAGTGGAGGTTGTGAGCATGGAGTCCGGCGAGTACTTCAGGCGCTCCTGGTTGCTCTGGTGCAACGCTTCCAGCGAGATGCCAAAAGATTTTGCCGAACCGCCGACTTCGTTGGAAGAAAGGAAGCGGGTGTAGACATAGAACGTTGTATCTTCGACACCCTTGGCCATGATCGGTCCTGTGAGCTGCTGGAACTTGAGCGCAAAGTAAAGCATTTGCGGATCCGGTTTCGGCTTCGCCGCGGGAGAGGTGCTTTGCAGCAACAGCGTCTCGCGCAGAAAGTCGAATGCCGAGGCATCGATATCCGGATTCAGGCGTTTGGCCCGGGAAATCGCAAAGCGAAGAAAGGCCACGTCGCGCTCACTGTATTCGCCGCGATCGTCAATGTACGTGCGGTAGACAGGAAAGCTGGCGATGGTCTGGCGTATGACTGTTTCGAGAATGTTGTCGGTGAAATCCCGCGCCCGTCGATTAGAAGCCGCGATGCGGCTCAGCAGGTTGGTAAGCACATAAACTTCACTGGCCAACGCCGTCTGCATCACCTGGAGTTTGGATCGGTAAATGATCTCGTCCGGGTCGGCCGGGTATCCGAGAACCTGGGCATAGAGGGCGTCGAATCGCTTTTCGTTGGCGCTCTGGATAAAGATGCCGTTGCCGAGGTAGATAAAGTCATAGCCGGAGGTGCCGCGGACCGGCCACGCCGGCGGCAGGTATTCGCGCGGCTCGAGGATTTTCTCGACCACCGTGTAAAGCGGTCCCTGGCTCTTCGACCAGTCGTATCCGCGGACCGGATCGAGAACGCTGCGCTCGATCCCGTTGGCGGCCGTCTCCTGCTGCGGCGCCTCGCCGGCGCATTGGCTGGCAAGGTACAAGAGCTGTAACCGGATCAGGTACTGGCGCGGGTTGAACATGCCGTCGCAGTGGTCGATGCGCAGCCCGGTTACTTTGTGTGTTGCGATCAGCGATCGAATCAGACCGTGCGTTGCCATGAACACCGCGGGGTTCTCCATGCGCAGTCCAACCAGGTCGTTGATATCGAAGAATCGGCGGTAGTTGATCTCCTCCGCCGAGGTGCGCCAGGAGGCCAGCCGGTAGGGCTGGGCGTCAAGCAGTTGGTGCAGGCGGTCGAAGCTGTGAGGATATCCCTCGACGCCATTGATGCTGGCCAGCGCATCGTGTATCGCCGGCTGCAGCTCTTCGGACCGGAGTACATCCCGCAACCTGGGCAGTAGTTCTGCCAGTTGTGCCCGCCGCTGCTCCCGTAGATTGTCGTTGCTGGTCTCATGCGGCGGAATGTGCTCCAGCTGTTCCAGCAGTTCGCTAAGAGATTGCGGTATCGGGTGTGCAGCGCCGCCGGGTTCGGCAAAGATCAGGTGCACGGTGCGGGGCGCTACGGGCATGGTGTGATCGTAGTAATGAATCAAGGGGCACCCGTCTTCGATGGACACCTGGATGTGCTTGCTTTCGAGTTCGTTCCCATACTGATTGCCCAGGATGGGCAGAAGAAGTTTGTTGCGCATAGCCGTTTTGAACGGCTTCCAATCGATGTCGAAAAATTCGGAGTACTGGGAGGCGTGGCCGTTCTCCAGCACGTCCTGCCACCAGATGGAGTCGTTGCCCACCCCCATGTGGTTGGGGACAATGTCGAGCAGAAGACCGAGACCATTACGCTGCAGCTCCGCCGAGAAGTGGGCGAACCCTTCGGCTCCGCCTAGCTCCGGATTGAGGCGGTCGTGACGCGTGACGTCATAGCCGTGCATGCTGCCAGGGCGAGCTTCGAAGATGGGCGAGGAGTAGAGGTCGCCGATGCCAAGCCTTTTGAGGTAGCCCACCACGGCTTGGGCGTTGGCAAACGTAAAGTCCTTGTTCATTTGCACCCGATAGGTCGAGATGGGAACCCGGGCGTCGGTGTGCAGCACTCGCTCAACGCATTCCTTCATATCGTGGGCCGCTTCCTGGCGATGGTTTCTTTCCTCTGGGCCGGAGGAGGCAACCAAAGGCGGCCTGATCTTTGCGCAAGGCTCAACCGCCGGGAACTGGGCCCGTTGGACCGGGACGTGATCGGACATGCCTATTTGGATGCAGGACGGGGAATCAACGCCTCCATTTCAAGGGGGGAGCTTTACGAATCCGCGGCCAGCACGGAAAATGGAGAGAGACACCACAGTGTAGCGAGGAACAACCCATGCCACTCTCCGGCGAAGCCATCCGAATGATGAATTATATCGACGACATTTCGACCACGTTGCGGCGCATTCTTGCTCTCAGCCCAACGCTCTCCGCCGACGAGCGCAAGCGTGTTGGCGAGTACCTGAAGGCCAGTTCGCCCAGCGCCGACGAGGCGATGGCGGCCCTGAACCTCAAATAGAGCGCAATCGCGCAAGAACCTGGATTTCTGGAACAAGCAGGCTCGTAAACCCGTATCAGGGTGAGAGCGATGCAATCCCCGGCAGACATCTTCGGCGAGGTTTTTCGAGCCATCTGGGCCCACAAGCTGCGCGCCTTCCTGACCATGTTCGGCATCGCATGGGGGGTCGGCTCGATGCTGGTGCTCATCGGGTTTGGCGAGGGCTTCCGCTCCGGCCAGCGTCGTCAAATGGCCTCGCTGGGCAACAACGTCATCATGATGTGGGGCGGGAACATCCCCGCCGTCCCCAGCCAGCACACCGGCATGCGCCCTTACAAGCTGACCGTCGCGGACGAAACCGCCGTGCGCGCCAGTGCGCAACGGGTGCGCAACATCACTGCCATGCTCAGCAACTCGACCATCAAGGAAGTGAGTGATAACTCCAGCAGCAGCGGAGAGGTCCTGGGGGTTGAGCCAAACTACAGCGAAATCCGCTTTCTTCCCGTCGCGCAAGGCCGCTTTCTCCGCTCTGACGATCTGGAGCAGCGCCGGCGGGTGGTGGTGATGGGCAAAAAGACCGCGGCGCTGCTCTTTCCCGGCAGGCCCCCGCTGGGCGAATGGCTGCTCCTGAATGGAGTGCGATTCCAGGTGATCGGGGTTGCGGACAGCATCGCGCGCGGCAACAATGACAGTGACAATCAACGCGTCTATATCCCTCTGACCACCATGCTCGAGCTCTTCCCGTTAACGGGAGAGAATATACCCGAGGATGCTGTGACCTCGCTGCAATACCAGCCCACGGCCAAGGATGACAATGTCCCGGCGATCGCTGAAGTGCACGCCATCGTTGCCCGCCAGCATGGTTTCGATGCTAACGAACGGGATGCTTTCGAGGAATGGGATTCGATCAATTCGCAGCGCATGGTCGGCAAGATCTTCGATGCGATGGACCTGTTTTTGGGCGGGGTGGGCATCGTAACCCTGGGCCTGGGCGCCCTCGGCGTCGTAAACATCATGCTGGTCTCGGTCGCGGAGCGTACGCGCGAGATCGGCCTGCGCAAGGCGCTGGGCGCCACCAAACGGAACATCATGATGCAGTTCCTGCTCGAGGGCATGTTCCTGACCGGCGTCAGTGGCGCGGTGGGCATCGCCGCTGCGGGCCTGCTGATGTTTGTATTGAACGCCGCCCTGGGCACCAAGTTGCAGGGCTTCGATGCGCCGCGCCTGGTTCCGTGGTCCGCGGCGCTGGCTTTGGGCGCGCTCAGCCTGAGCGGGATCGTGGCCGGAATCTATCCTGCCGGGCAGGCCGCGAAGCTTGATCCCGTGGAAGCGCTGCGCCGGGAATAGCGAAGCGTAGGAGAAGCACCATGTTGCGGGATTTGTTCTCTCAGGCCTACGAAGCGATGCTGTACAACCGCCGGCGCACGCTGATCACCATGATCGGCATGGCCTGGGNNGGGGCATTGCCACCGTGGTGCTGCTCATGGCCTACGGAGCCGGCTTCGGACGCGCCATCGAGGCGATCTTTGCCCAGTTTGGCACCAACATCATGGGTGTCTTCCCGGGAACGACGAGCCAGCAGGCAGGCGGCAAGAAGGCCGGCGTCCAGGTGAAGTTCCAGATCGCCGACGTCGATCTTATCCAGAGCACCGTACCCGGCCTGCTTCACGTTGCGCCCGAGGTATCCAAGGACGTCACCGTTCAGAACGATACCCACAGCTATACCTGGTCGGTGAGCGGATCCTATCCGGCGATCGCGGATATACACAAGCTGGCTCTCGATTATGGCCGCTTCTTTACCGACAAGGATTTGGAGCAGCGCAACCATGTTGCGGTGATCGGTTCGGAAGCTAAAACCAAGCTCTATTCGGGGCTATATCCGATCNNGACAGCGGATCCGCATCAAAGGCGTGAGCTTCACTGTCATCGGCGTTTTGCAGCCCAAGATGCAAGAGGGTGATGACAATATCAACCGGGTCGTCTACATACCCTTCACCACCATGAGCGATGTGAAAGATACCAAGTACCTGGACGCGATCTGGTTCAACTATCGGGGCAACTATGAAACCACCGAATCAGCGTTGCGGGGGACGCTCGGCGCAGCCCATGGATTTCCGCCCTCTGATCACAACGCAATCTTTGTCGCCAACCTGATGGAGCAGCTCTCCCAGTTCCGCATCATCTCGACTGGGCTGCAGGTATTGATGGCGTTTATTGGAACGTTAACGCTGGGCATTGCGGGCATCGGCTTGAT
>PLZN01000553.1 GCA_003152195.1 Acidobacteriaceae bacterium | reverse complement strand
GCGGGTCCGCAACCACGCCGTGAATAGCCTCCTGTCCATAGACGTCGGCCTGGTGTTCAAAGTGGCGGCTGAAGGTATTTGAAACCGGCTCCATGAAGAAGCCGGCAACCGAAACCGCAAACAGAAGAACTACGAACCCGGTACGTCTAGCCAGCGGATTGTCTCCCTCTAACCTCCAGCGCGTACCATACCGCTTCGCAAGCCCTGCGGCAAACGCAGCGCACGCCCAATATATGAAGAACAATCCAGCGCACATCCCCGCGATCAGCTTAGGAATGTGCTTGAGCACGTAATGCCCGCTCTCGTGACCAAATACAAACATCACTTCATCGTCGGGGAGCCGATCTGTCGCGGTATCCCACATCACGTAGCGCTTGGTAGCACCCACGCCGGTTACATACGCATTGATCCCGTTGTACTTCTCGCTGGCTTTCATCAGGAACATGCGGGAAGGGGGAATGGAAATTCCCGTGCGCTCCACCACTCGCTCCAGTTGCTGCACCAGCGCGGGCTGGGTTTGTGCCAGGGGCTCAAAGTGATTGAAGATGGGATCGACCGCCAGCGGCAGCACGAAGATGACGAAAACCTGCATCGGCAGCGAGACCACCCACAACCACAGCCACCATCGGCGTGAGCTCCTGATGAGGGCGAAGAGCAGGGAAAGAACGAGTGTCCCCGAGACCAGATCAAGCATCAGTGCCTTGCTCCAGTCCAGAAACCAACTGGCCCAACCCTGAATGGATTGACCGTAGCTGAGCGAGATGTGGTGCCCCAGGACGGCGAGTGGAAGGTGGAGCAGCGAAAGCAGCAGCAGGAGGAGCGGGGCGAAGCAGAGGCCCTGCAGCCAGGGCTTGGGTGTAACCGAGGCTGCCCAGGCGCCCAAGCGTGCGGCCCAGCGGAAATTCAGCACGGCCAGCAAGACAAGAAGGCCCCAGAGGGTCGAGCCGAAGTCAAGAGCGATGCGCCAATGGTAGAGCGACCGGGCTCGTTCCAACTCGCCGCGGGGCAGGGTGTAAATCAGCTTGGGGATGGCACTGAGCATGCCGGCGGAAGCGGCCGCGTGCGTGCCCAGCGGAAGCACCATTGGCATCATCAAAGCCGCCTCATCTGTGGCAGACGGGTGGCCCTCAAGGTTCGCACCAGCGTACCTGGGACGAAAAAGACGGGGCGGAGCCCCACGACTGCTTTTGCAACACCAACGGGTAGGTCTCCTGAATCTGGCTCTCCGTCTGACGGAGAAAGGAAACTGCAGATCTCTTCACTGCGCTATGCTCCGGTCGAGATGACAAATTTTAGGGCAGTTGCAAACGCATGCTCTATCTGTCGGGACGGCAAACCATAAGGTTCGGAACGAATATACCCTTTGTCATCCCGACCGCAGTGGAGGGACCTGCGGTTCGCACCTCTAAACCACAAAGATCGTTGGCCGCCGCTCCGCCCGCGCTAGAGCATTTTCACTTCTGGTGTGTACAGAGTGACCAATCCCAACGCGGCTTTTTCTCAAGAAAAGCCGCACCTCACTACGCTCGCCGGCACAGAGTAGAAGTGAAAATGCTCTAATCAAGGCGAACGAGGTACGCCTCGCCTTCGCCCGGCCGCAGGTCGTGGGCAATTTCTACGGCGCGACCCCTGTCGTCATTCAGGGGACGGATTCGTACCCAATGACCGGTGGGGCCGGTGAATTCGATCACTTTTGCTGTTTGGTACTTGCGCGTGAGCTGGTCGCGCAGCTTATTCGCCCCCCTTTCATCTTTGAAGGCGCCGATCTGCACGCACCAACGGCCGCCCCGGTCCAGCGGAGACGGAGCAGCATAAACCTCCACGCGCACGCGGGCCACTCCACGTCTCCATACCCCGATCGCTTTGGCGGAAGCCAGGGAAAGATCGAGCGTTCGATTGGGAACGAACGGTCCGCGGTCAGTGACGCGCACAATTGCCGATTGCCCGGTTGCCAGGTTGGTGACCTTAATCAGGGAATTCATTGGCAGCGTCCGATGGGCGGCCGTCAAAGCATTCTGGTCGTAGATCTCGCCGTTCGCGCCCCGCCGCTTGTTATAGGGTGGCCCATACCAGCTCGCCATTCCCTCCTCACTGTAGATGGCGGCGTGTGAGCCAACGAAGTCCGCATCTGCCGTGCTGTCGGCAATTGCGCCTGGCAGACCGCTTGCGCTGGGAGTCGGGGTCGAGGTGGGAGCAGAGCCAGGTATCGGTGTTGTGTGCAGGGCAGGGGCAGGAGCAACGGCGATGGCCTGCGGTTGGTGCCTGCATCCGATGCCAAATATGATCACAGCGCTGAGCAGAATCAGTTGCGTCAGTGCGGCGAGCAGTTGGAGCGGCTTGAGGGCCGCCGGCGACACGCTAGCGGGCTCCGGTGGCAGGACTGTCGTCGAGCTGTTCCGCCAATTTGCGCAATCGCTCCGTGGCGGCGCGCAATGCCTGGGAAGAATCCTGCCGTAGCTGAGGCACCACTTCGTCGTTGAGATGGGCGATCAATTTTTTCAATTCCTCTTCGACCCGCGGGATCGCTTGGCTGAATTGCTCATCTACCTTCCTGCCAAAGTTTTCGAAGCGGCTACTACCTTTGCCACCGGTCGGCTGCTCAGCCATAATCCCTCACTATCCTGATGATCCCATCGTGTCCGGCGAGGTCGACGAGGGCGGTTTTGTTTAATAACGCGCGGGTGCCTTGGCGGTAACCTTCGCGCTCGAGTAGCACCGTGCGCTTTTTAGACTATCTGCCCACAGCCGCCCAAACCTTTGTGAACCCCAGCCGCTCTCGCTCGAATAGACTGGATAAAGAGAACAACTTGGATGCTGGAAGGGGTCTCTTGACGAATTCTCCGCGACTCTGGTGCCTTGCCTTTACCATTTTAGCCCTCACCTGCTCCGGCTCAGGTTTCGCGCAGGCGCCAATCGACACTCCCGGGACAACGCTGGAAGCAGCCCTGCCTGACACGCCGGAGCCGCAGCAGCCGGCCCAGCCATTCGCGCCGAAGGCCCAACAGATGGCAATTGCTCCCCTGCCGCCGGCGCGAAAATACGCGGAGGTGATTGAGCCCGGACAGACAGCGCAGCGGTTCACCGCCTGGGAAAAACTGGTGTTCTCCATGACCTTGGTTGCGCGGCCCATCACGTTGCTTCCTGGTCTCTACTCCGCCGGCTATGAACAGCTCTTTAACACTGACCCCAAGTACGGCCATGATGCCGGAGCCTTTGGAGACAAATTGGGCTCAGCTATGCTGCGCTCCGCCAGCATGCGGCTTTTCTCCTACGGAATACTTGCCGGCGCCTTTCATCAGGATCCACGCTATTACCGGATTGCCCATGGCGGCATCATCCATCGGGGTTTGCTTTCCGCCCGGCAGGCGTTGATTCGCCGCGGGGATGACGGCACCAATCAGTTCAATTACTCCGGCATCGGGGGCCGCGCGGCCGCCGCTGTCCTCACCCTTACCTACTATCCCGAACCCAGTGTTAACGCCAGGGTTGTCGTCAGCACCTTCCTGACATCGATCGTTACCGACGCGGGTGGCAACCTGGTCGTCGAATTTCTTCCCAGCATTGTGCACAAGTTTCCGATCATGCAGAAACTTCGCCTCGAGTAGTCAAGGTAGTGGCTCTGTTGAGTGCTTGCGATGGGCGATTGGCATCCAAATAGCAGAGCGGCCAGTCTCGCCCTCCCCGGCGGTGCCCGATACCAGTCCAGCTGACGTGGGTCGATAGAGCTCGATGACCAGAGGCGTTCTTAGCGGATCTCTCTTGCTGGCGACCCTGCTCCTGGGGCCGGAGCTGCTCCTGGCGCAGCAGCAAACGCTGCCCAAAGAACTGCCCGAGGCGCCCCAGCCGTCTGTTTCTCTCCCTGCACAGGAAGCGCCGGCAGGAAACCCTGCCTCCAGCCGCCGATCGCAGGAGATGGCCATCGGTCGAGGTCAGAAGAACACCAACAGCCCCGGGTTCCCACCGGTGAACCGGCCCTCTCCAGGGCGGATGCTGGTGCCGCTGGGCATGCGCCCCAACATTCCCGGCCTGCGCCCGGAGTGCCAGCCGGACTCCTCGAGCCCGGCTGAGAGGGTCATGAGCTGCCAGCCCGATGCCCCTCTCTTCGCCCGTTTCCTCAACTCCGCGACTCCCCTTCCGCTCACCCCGCGCCAGAAGTTCATCCTGGCGGCGAGAAATGTCAGTGACCCGTTCAATCTGTTGACCATCGCCGGCGTCTCCGCGATCAGCATCGCCGGCAATGCGAATACGGCTGACGGACCTGGCTTCCCGGGATTCGCCAAAAATGCCGGCGTGTCGCTCTCGCAGGATATGACGGGTGAATTCTTCGGTACGTTTCTGATTCCGTCCCTTGCCCACCAGGACCCGCACTACTACCGGATGCCGAATCTTTCTCTCCGCAAGCGAATCATTCATGTCCTCGACGAGGTGGTCATCGCGCAGAGCGATGAGGGGACACCGATGTTCAACTACGCCACAGTCTTTGGCACCATCGCCACCAGCAGTCTGGGTAACCTGTATGTTCCCGGCCGCAAGAATAGCTTTGGGGCGAGCACGGCGCGTATCGCTACCTCGCTCGCTACCGACCCCATTGGCAACGCGATCGCGGAATTTGTCCCCGATCTGGCGCGGCGGGTCAATTTCCAGGTGGTTATCGTACAAAGGTTGATCAACCGGGTAGCCATCGCGGAGGGAGCACCGTCCCAGCAGTAGAGGGCCGCCGTGCCCGGGTATCCCCGATTTCCTGCATCGGGGCACTAGCCGAGGGCAACAATGTGCGGCTTTCTTCACGGAAAGCCGCATGCAGTCGGGTGGCCCCACCAAGCTCCACAGGAAATCGGGGTATTCGAAAGCGCAACAGCGCCGGCAGAGCCGTTCAAATCAATGGTTTGCCGTCCGGCTATCTTTTCGCGCAGTTCAACGAGACTCGTTTCGGTTTGCGGGCAGGAACTCGTATTCTAAAGAGGGTTTGTGCTGGCCTGCAAACCTTTCCTTCGGCCCTGCACCTGAGCTTCACTCTATTAGGAGAATTTATGTCGAGAACCGTCAAGTATGTGGAGAGAGCGGTAACGATCGCAGCCCAAGGCGCGTGGGTAGTTTTTGAACGAGCGAACCGAATCAAACCTAACGCCTCCTTCACGCCCAAGTGGTCTGATAAGCCGCTGTTGAAGTCCTACCAGAAGGAGAAGCCTCCACTCGGTTGGCCGCGGACTACCGACTCGCTCTGTCCTAAGTGCGTGCCTGAGATTCGCCAGCAGATCATCGATGGCAAGCTGCCCCACGAAGTCCTTCTCAATGAGAAGGTGGGCGAAATCAAGGCCCAGANNATCAAGGCGCAGATCATCGAGCGCGATGGCAAGATTTTGATGGTGAAGGACTGTCCTCAGCATGGTCACTTTGAAGATGTGATGTCTATTGATCCTGCATTCTTCAAGCACCTCGAAGAGGTCTTCCCTGGCCGCGACATCCAAGCCCACAACGATGAAAAGCTGCACAACCATGGCACCTCGACGGTAACCCATGGACGTGGATCGGTCCTGACCATCGATCTGACCAATCGCTGCAACATGATGTGCGACCCATGTTTCATGGATGCCAACCAGGTTGGCTTCGTCCATGAACTGACCTGGGATGAAATCAAGACCATGCTGGACAACGCGGTCAGCATCAAGCCGCGCCGCCAGATGTCGGTTCAGTTTTCCGGCGGCGAGCCGACGCTTTCGCCGTACTTTCTCGACGCCATTGCTTATGCGCGCAAGGTGGGTTACGAGTCTGTCCAGGCGGCAACCAACGGCATTGAATTCGCCAAGAGCAAAGAACTCTGCCGTGCCGCTGCCGAGGCTGGCCTGCGCTACGCCTACCTGCAGTTCGATGGTATCGGGAATGCAGCCAACTCCCACCGCAAGGTAGGCAACCTGTTCGATGTGAAACTTCAGGCCATTCACAACCTGCATGAGGCCGGTGTCGACATCGTTCCCGTTACTACGATCATCAACGGCATCAATAACGAGCAGGTCGGCCACATTATTCAGTTCGCCCTCGATAATCCGAAGAAGATCAACTTTCTCAGCTTCCAGCCGGTTTCCTTTACCGGCCGCGACGAAGCTGTAAGCGATGAGCGCCGCGTGGCGCAGCGCTACACCCTGAGCCACATGGCCCATGATGTGAAGAAGCAGACCGGTTTGGGCGAGCCCACACGCGACTGGTTCCCCATCAGTTTCATGAGCACATTTTCCGACTTCGCTGACTTGGTGCATGGACCAAACCGCGAATGGGGCCAGATTTCCTGCGGATGCCACCCCAACTGCGGCATCGGGATGGCCGTGATGATCGACAAGGAAACCAAGGAAGCCGTTCCGGTCACTGCGTTTCTCAATGCCGACCGGCTGGCGAAGGATATAGCCAAACTCAACGACGCAGCGCGCGGCAGGTTTCTTTCCCTGCTGGGTATCACCCTGGCGCTTTTGCGGAATTACAATCCGGTCAAAGCGCCGAAGCACATGCGCATCATGGATCTGCTGAAGAAGTTCGACAAGTTCTCCGGCTCAACCAAACGCAACTACGGCTCGGTGAAGGCGGATCGGACCATGGCCGATATCGAACAGCGCCGCGCCGACCGCTGGAACTTCCTGTTCGTCGCGGGCATGTGGTTCCAGGACCTNNGGCTGGCGCAACATCATCGAGAAAATGCATATGACGTCCACCCTTACCAAATGGTACGAGGAGCACGGTAGGCATGAGATCTTTGCCGGTGGAAAGAAGGTCGGCATGGGCGACGCGCAGCATACGCTCCTGCTCAATCAGGAGCACGTGATGGCCTCGGCCAACGACACCCTCGACAAGCTTGGCATTGCCAAGAATGCGCGCGAGGAAAAGCTGAAGGCACGCGACGCGAAGATCAAGCAGGATGGGGAAAACGCGAAGATGGCGCGGCTTTATCGCGAGCATGTTCTGGGCGAGAAGCCGAAAGAAGGCTTCATACCGCTCGACACCCTGATCGCTCCGGCGCCCAAGCTGGTTTCGCAGCCCGCTCCGGCCAAAAGCGAAGAACCGGTCATGGGAGACTAAGCCCGGCGGGAAATGCCGCAGGATAGCAATGGAGAAAAGGCTGCCAGCAATGGCAGCCTTTTCTGTGCTCCAATGGGGGCAATGCGCGCGATCTGGGTTACAAGTCTGCTTGTTGCCAGCCTGGCAACCGTTGCTATGAGCGGTTGCACCATTTATGGAGAAAAGAAACTACCCTCCCTCAAGAGTACGACCAGCGCAGAGCAGTACGAGCGCATCTTCTGGTCCACGGTGAAAGCGAAAAATTGGCAGCAAGTCACAGCCCTGCTCGGCGCCAACGTCATCTACGGTGTTTCCGGCAAGGTTCTCAGCAAAGATCAGGTCGTGCCTTATCTGCAGGCGGCCAATATCGCCGAGTTCACGATAAGCGGAATGGTGGTCAAGCCAAACGGTCCGGACATGACGCTGAGCTACACCTTGCAGCTTTCCGCGGCGGGGGGGCCGGTGCAGACCTTAACAACGGTCAGCGTCTGGCAGCAGGTCGCCCAGAGCTGGATCCTCATTGTCCACACGGAACAGCCGCAGACGCCGTAGAGTTAATTGGCGAGAGTCCAAGCAGGGTTGAGAAAAGAAACCGCAGGTCCCTCCACTGCGCTGCCCCTGATTTCCTGTTGAAGTTTGGTGAATAAGCTAACTTCACGCGGCTTTCCTCAAGGAAAGCCGCACCCGTGGCCATTGATGGTGCCACGCAGCAGGAAATCCGGGGGAGCGTAGTGGAGCAACCTGCGGTTCAAGCTCCAGCCTCTGATACATTCGTCGCATGATGGCTACTCGTCCGGCAACGGTCCGGAAGCTTCAGCGAGAGCTGCTCGCCTGGTTTGATGTCAACGCCCGCGATCTCCCTTGGCGGCGAAGTGCTGATCCCTACCACATCTGGGTTTCGGAGATCATGCTGNNCGCTTCCTGGGATTGTTCCCTTCGGTGGCCGCGCTTGCTGTGGCTAGGGAACCGGATGTGCTGGCCGCATGGAGCGGGCTGGGATATTACCGCCGCGCCAAGCTGATGCACAAAGCAGCCCAGGCCGTCGTCCGGGAGCATCAGGGCGCTTTGCCGCGAACCGCCGCCGAGCTGCGCAAGCTGCCCGGAATAGGTGAGTACACATCCTCGGCCATCGCCAGCATTGCCTTCGGTGAACCGGTCGCGGTGGTTGACGGCAATGTCGAACGGGTCCTGCTGCGTATCTTTCCCGACGACGAAAAGCCCGCATCGCCCGCCGCTCAGGGAAAATGGCTTCGCGGTCACGCCGGCAGACTGCTCGATGACCAGCGTCCTGGAG
>PLZN01000393.1:9992-26770 GCA_003152195.1 Acidobacteriaceae bacterium | reverse complement strand
TGCCGGTGAATCCGGACGCGACCACATATGGAGTGGCATTGTTGTTGGCGCTGGCAAGCGGATTTCTTCTTGGCATGGTCCCGATGCGGCAAGTGCTCCGGGCCAATCCCTGGCTGATTATCAAGTCGGGCGCTATGGGAGCGAATGGCCGCCGCTTCGCAGTACGGGACCTGTTGCTCGTGGTACAAGTTGCCGTTTGCGCCATGCTGGTCACCGCGTCGCTGGTTGCGGTACGGGGACTGATCCGTGCGCTCTATAGCAGTTACGGTTTCAGACCCCAGAACGCACTCCTTGTAGAAACCGATCTGAATATGCGGGGGGTATGACGGCAGCAAGGTACCTGCGATGCAGCAGCGCATGCTCGATGCCGTGGAGACGATTCCCGGCGTAACGGCGGGGGGGCTGACCGACCGGATGCCGCTTGATGGCGAAAATATGGTGAACAGCGTTCTTGTTTTCAAGGACAACACAGCCGACCTGAGGACCTCGAATGCCGCTGCCGATACGGTTGTCGAAAACATCTCTCCCGCGTATTTTCAGGCGGCGGGCACGGCCTTGTTGGCAGGCAGAATCTTCACTCGGCATGACGACGCAAATGCGCCGCGCGTGGCGTTGGTGAACCGGATATTTGCGCGCAAAGTCTTCGCTTCTGTGGGAGACGCACTAGGCCTGTACTTTAAGCTGGCGGACGGTACACGCATCCAGGTGGTGGGGATCGTAGAAGACGGGAAGTACAAGACGCTTGCGGAAGATCCGCAGCCGGCCGTGTTTCAGCCCGTCCTGCAGTCGCCGACCAGCGCGACATGGCTGGTGGTGCGCTCGAACCGCGATCCCTCGCAAATGGCGGCGGCGCTGGAGAACACGCTGCGCGGCCTGGACGAAGGACTGCCATTCACCATCAGAACATGGGATAGAGAACTGGACGGCGCTCTGTTTGCCCCGCGGGTGGTGACGGTATCGTTGGGGATACTCGGCGGGCTGGGTGCGATGCTTGCGGTTACGAGAATTTTCGGCATGGCATCCTACGTGGTCAGCAAGCGGCTGCGCGAGTTAGGCATCCGCATCGCCCTGGGCGCGCAGCGCAGGGAAGTGTTGCAAGCGGCGCTGAAAAAGCCGGTCCAGTTGCTGGCTTTCGGGTCTGCCGTGGGCTTGATTCTGGGGATTGCAGTGAGCAGAATACTGGCGTTCATCGCCTATGAGGGGACGTCACGCGATCCGCTGGTGCTGGCCGGGGTGGTCACGGTCATGATGCTGCTCGGGTTGCTCGCCACCTGGATGCCCGCATCCCGGGCGCTTGGAATTGATCCTTTGATTCTGCTGCGCGAGGAGTGAAAGGTAACCGAAGCACCCCGCCAGAATCTTTGATAGTGGCCGTAGAAGTGGAGCTCCCGATAGAAACCTTACAAGTTCCTGACAAGTGGGAGGGCGTGTGGGCTGGGATGTAAAATGGGCGGCACCATGAAGATACTCACCCCCGAGATGCGTGGCTGCCGCAAAGGGCCGGAGGCGTATTTTACCGGCGCCGTGTGGATCGATGAAATTGTGACCGGGAGTACACCCTCGCGGCTCAAGGCGAACCACGTCTGGTTTGCGCCAGGCAGCCGGACTGCCTGGCACACTCATCCTGTAGGACAGACACTCCACGTGGTGCAGGGGCTTGGCCTGGTACAGCTCGCGGGCCAACCACCGCAGGTCATTCGTCCCGGCGATACGGTTTGGATTGCGCCGCAGGAACGTCATTGGCACGGCGCGGCGCCAGGAAGGACCATGGCGCACCTGGCCATGCAGGAGGCCGACGAGCACGGCACCGACGTGGTATGGCTGGAGCACGTCACCGACGAAGAGTATTCCCTGTCTCCTGCCTGAGACTACTTGATCGCTCCGTGTTTGGTGGGGATGTGGCGGGTTTGCTCCGCGCTCTTTACCGGGTCGCGGTCCGAATTTTCCTGATAGGGCGCCCGATCATGCTGGCTGCTGTCATTGTCCTTCGGTTGCGAACCGGAATCGGCTTCGCGCGGCTTCGTGGAACGCTTCGTGGATTTCGGCATGGGACCCTCCCCGCCGTTAGAGATGCCGCCCGACGCTAGGGTTGCCACATCGCGGTGCCGATCGAGATCGCCGGAAGGCGCAGACGCAACGTCCGGGCGTGGTAAGTCAACTCCACTTCGGTCTCTTTCGCGTTGCGGTTCATGATTTCAGTGACGATGGTTCCTTGCGGCGACATGAAGGAGAGCACGCGGACGCCGGTCGTCGATCCGGTCGTCTTGATCCTGACCGCGCCGGGGCGCACAAATTTGCTGAAGTGCGCCAGGTAGTAGTAAAGGCCGGTGTAGGAAACCTTGCCCGTGCGAGCATCGATAATCACGACCGGCTGCTGCACGTTGGGGTCGGGGTTCTCGTGCACCGGCGAGACCGACCACGGACCGCCGGCCTGGTTGAGGATCAGATTCCAGTAGATCCACGCGGAGCTCGATGCTTCCAGATCATTGAAGATCTCGTTGCCCCAGAAGTCGCCGTCGGCAAAGTCATAGCGGGGCAGAGGCATCGACTTCGGAGTGCCCGCCTCATAGGCATAGCAGACCTCGGTCATCCAAAGAGGGAACTGCGGATACTGTCGATGGATCGCCGCCATCTTGTCATAGTCCGTGTAGCCGTAACCGTGATACGGAAGAACGGCGATCGACTTACGAGTGACGGGATCGGCCAGCAGCACTGGATAGTTCTGGCTGGCATCGTCGCGTGACGGCGCTTCAGACGGCATAATCCGGGTACGTATCTTCTCCCGGACAAAGAGCGGCGCGACATGATCCCGCAGAAGTATGTTGATCTCCTTGTAGGGAATCTTGGTGTAGATATCGGGCTCGTTGAACAGGCTGAGATAGTCGATGAAGATGCCATTGCTGGCGTACTGCTGCAGGTAGCGAAGATAGTAGAGGGCGAGAGCATCGTAGTATTTCGGATTCACGTCCTGATGGGTCTTCACGTCGAAGAGCATCCAGTCGGGCGGATAATCCATGGGCGCCTGAAGCACGAAGGTACCGTAGCGCCGGGCGCGTTTAATAAACGTAATCAGCCCGTTGGGACCAAGATCCCGCGCCACGGAGAAGTCTTTCATCTGCACGTCTCCCGGGGTCGGATCGTAGCTGTAGAAGGGGCCCGCGGTCATAAAGTCGGTACTCGCGAGGACCGTCTTCATCGCCGAGAAGCCGGCGCCTTTCTGCGGATCGAACAGCGCCTGCAGAACCGCTTCCTGCTGCGGTGCGGGCAGGACGTTGAGAGACATCAGGCCTGCCTCCTGGAAAGAAGCGCCAAAGCCATCGATTTTCTGGTAGCGAACGTTGTCATCGATCGCAAATCCCTGACCGGCCGTGAGGCTGCGCGGCTCAAAGCGCATCACAGGTCGCACGGCCAGCCGCTCTCCCGCTTGCGAAGAAACAACTACCTGGGCCTGCTGCGAAAAAACCGGCAGGGAAAGTAAAAACATAGCTGTTAGAACCAAGATGAAGACACGGCCCGACGTAACTTTCACGTGCGGCATTTCGCCTCCTCTGAACGGGCCCACCATTCCGCGTCTCGACAGGGAAGCGGCAGATAGGTTCTATTCTGGCATTTTCTTGCGATCTGGATAGCTCCTCGTGCAATAATTCGTTCCATTCTGTTCCGAACAGCGTTTCAGCAAAAGAGGAGATGCTATGGCAGTCGAGGGGACCGCTGTACTACCAGCCAACACGATCGATACGGCCGGAGAGCCGGAATACGCGCCGGTGGTTGCGCTGCCCAGCCTCCCCGGGCGGCGGCTGGCCTCGATCGACGCCTTGCGCGGCTTCGATATGTTGTGGCTCATGCAGGAGGAGACCGGCCTGGTGCTAGCGCTGGCCGCCGCGTTGCATTTACCCTTCCAGGCCGTGCTGGCCAAAGAGTTCGATCACACGCCTTGGGGGGGCTTTACCTTTTGGGACCTCATCGCGCCACTGTTTCTGTTCATCGTCGGCCTGAGTTTGCCATTTGCCCTCCAGAGCCGGCTCCGGCGCGGCGAGAGTCGCCGGACCATCCTTTTCCACATACTGCGCCGCACCGCCTTGCTCATCGTTCTGGGGTTGGTCTTCAACGGCATTCTGCAGCTTAACTTCTCTGACTTCCGCTACACCGGCGTGCTGCAGCGCATTGCACTTTCTTATGTCTTCGCGGCCATCATCACGCTGATGACGCGGCTGCGCGGCCAAATCGCATGGACGGTGGCCCTGCTGGTGGGTTATTGGGCCATCATGGCGCTTATCCCTGTTCCCGGCTTCGGCCGCAACGTGCTGACGCAGCAAGGCAACCTCGAGGGGTACATCGACCGCCTGTTTCTGCCCGGCAAATTCTGCTGTTATGTCTTTGGGGACAACGAGGGCTACCTGAGCACGATTCCGTCGGTCGCGACAGTTATGCTGGGCGTGCTCTGCACCCACATTCTGCAGGCGAAGCGGAGTGAGCGTTTCAAAGTTGTAGCGCTGGTGGGGGGAGGCCTCGCCAGCCTAGCGCTAGGCCTGGCGTGGGGAATGGTCTTTCCCATCATCACCCGGCTCTGGACCAGCTCCTACACGCTCTACAGCAATGGCTGGTGCATGCTGCTTTTCGCGGTCTTCTACTGGATCATCGACGTCAAGGGCTATAGCAAGTGGGCCTTCTGGTTGAAGGTGATCGGGCTCAATGCCCTCACTATTTACATCCTGCAGGAGCTGTTCGAGTTCAAGCACGTCGCCGACATTTTTGCTGCCGGTCTGGCGCGCCATTCCGGCATTTATGCGGCGCTGGTCATGGGTGTCGCCATCATGGCGTCCAAGTGGCTCTTCCTCTACTTTCTGTACCGGCAGAAGATATTTCTCAAGGCGTAAACAGCAACTGCGAGGGACAGAACTTGTAGTAGAGTTCCGCCACTACCGCTGCGTGCTGAGCAACCGAGGGGCACCCAGCGCTTCGCTTAGGAGCAGATTTTGGTAATCGCTGTGAATACACGTTCTTGGTGAGAAATGCGGGCTAGTGTCCTGAGTTAGAAGTTCGCACTATATATCTCAGAGAGCAGAGGCCGTGCAAATGACTGAAACCGCAGGTCCCCCCACTTCGCTACGCTCCGGTTCTCCCTATGACAAATCTAAAGCCCGAGCACATGGAGCCACCCTCTGCATCACAAAGCATAGCCTTCGCAACCAATGTAAGATTTGTCATCCCGNNCAAAATATGTGTACGAATTAACAACCCACTAGATAGCTAAGCTAGGGCCCAATCCTCAGGGGTGTTTCTGGTTGCGCTTGGCTTCGTGCAGGGCGATTGCGGCTTGTACCTCGCTCCAGCCTTGGACGCGGTAATGCGTTTTGTCACCACGATTGTGCGGCGCATCGAAGAGCAGCCCTACGCCGCGTAGGCCGGCAAAGTGTTGGGGTGTGTCATCGATCAAATAATCGACATCGAGGATGGACTTGTCACCGCAAAAGATTACGCGGTGACGGGGGATTTGGGGCAGATGACGCTCCAGCCAATTAAGCTTATCGACAAAGGAAGTGGGGAACTCCGTCGCGGCGGTGGCGATGAAGATGTTATGCTCCGCGCACAACTTCTCCATCTCTTCGCGGGCGCCAGGGATCCATTCCAGGTCGGCAAAGAATCCCGGTTCATGCAGCATGTCCAACACCCACTGCTGGTGCTCCTCGGGGACGATGTCCACGAGTTCCAGCCCGTGCAACGCGTGCGGGGAGACATTGGCGGCGTAGCGCTGATTGTAGGCGCGCAGTTGTTTGCCCAGGGAATCGGTGAGGACCTCGTCCATATCGACGGCGATGCGCAGCTTTTTCATTTCGCCTTCAACGCGATGCGTTGTTCCGCCTGGGGACCGTGCGCCAATGCGGCGATGGTGCGGACGAGCTGGACGGCCTGGGCCGAGCTTTCCGGAGTGCACTCCCTTGGAGCAACGCCGTTCCTGCAGCAGTCGATAAAATAGCCAAGCTGTTTGGCGTACGGGTCCACCGCCGGGAGCGCAATCTCAGCCATAGGCTCGGGCGGCCGCAGGAGCTGGAGATGATCGTCGGCGTAGAGAAGTTCACCTCCGCCGGCCAGCAGCTCGAACGCCATGGCAAAGGGAACGTCGCCGGGATACCAGCCTCCCGCGATCGCAACCTCGATCCCGCCCGGGTAATGCAGGGAGCACTCCATCACGTTGGGGGAGTCGATCGTGCGGGCGGTCGCGCTTTCGGGCATGCCGAAAAGCAACAGTGCCTGATCAAAATCGTGCACCTGGAGATCGAGGATCGCGCCGCCACTCTCCTCTGGCCGCGACAGCCAGGGAGCCCAGCCGGGGACGCCTGATTTCCGGGTAAAAGACACGGAGCGGATGGCGCCATAGGCGCGGCAGGCGACCACCTCGCGAAGAAAGCGGTAGGCAGGCCAGAAGCGCAGGACGTGGGCCACCATGAGGATGCCCCGGTTGCGGTCGCGCGCACGCAGCATGCGGGAACAATCCTCCGGGGTGAGCGCCATGGGTTTCTCGCACAACACATGTTTGCCCGCGTCGAGCGCGGCGATGGTCATAGGTGCATGCATCCCGGTGGGAAGACAGATGTCGATGGCATCGATTCCGGGATCTTCGATCATGGCCTGGCATAGGGCGCTGTAGTCCTGTGGAGGCAGTTGGCCGAAAGGCGGGCTGGTGCGCGTCACCACTTCGACTCCAGGCAGTGAACGATACGCGTCCAGGTGGCGCTTCCCCATGAAGCCGAGGCCCAGCAATCCGATCTTGAAGGAGTTCTGCATGATCTAAACCGAAACCTCGAGGGGCGCCGGGCTATTGCGGAACCCCTTGGAGATGATGGCGTCATAGAGGATGCCGGCGGCGAACCATAGGGCGCCGACAATCTCTGCCTGCCGGCTCAGGTTCAACCAGATGACAAAGCAGAAGAGAAAGCCGAGGGCGGGAAGAAACAGGTCGGGTACGGCGCGCCGCTCTTGCCGGGAACGCCGGAAGTAGTAGGTTCGTATCACGCTCGCATTGACTCCCATGAAGGCGAGAAACGCGCCGAAGTTGATCAGCTCGGCGGCGCGCTCGTAGTTCAACAGCATGCACCCGGCAAACGCAAAGCCGCCGATCAGCAGCAAGTTATATGCGGGAACTGCGCGCCTGGGGCTCACGTAGGCAAAGAAGGGCCGCGGCAAAACGCCATCGCGTCCCATGCCAAACAGTAGCCGCGAGATTCCGGCCTGGGCGGTGAGGCCCGAACCCAGATTCGTGGCAATCAATATGACGGCCATGCTGTGGAAGAGGAGTGGGCCGCCAACAACCCGGGTTACGTCGAGAAAGGCAGTCTCGACGTTGGCAAAATCGTTGAATGCGGGATGCAACCGCTGTGCCAGGTAGATTTGCAGGGCGCCGAATATGCCGGTAAAGACGCAGACGAAGACGGTGGCCAGCAGGATATTGCGCCGGGGATTTTCAACCTCCTCTGAGAGGGTGCTCACTCCGTCGAAGCCGCCGTAAGTCAACGCGGCCAGCGCGGTACCAGCAGCCAGGTTTCTCCAGTGGAAGGTCTCCGGGTTGTAAATGGGTTGGGTGGAGAGCAGCCCATGCCAGCCCTCCCGGACCAGCAGCCAGCGGATGGCCAGACCGATGAAGGGCACGATCACCGCCAAGGCCGCGACCATGAGCAGCATGTTGGCGGTCGCAGTGGCTCGGATACCCCACAGGTTGACCCCCGTCAGCACCGCCGCAAGCAAGGCACACCAGAACCAGTAGGGAAGTCCGGGAACCAGGCGTTGGATCGTGATGGCTGCGTATAGGATGCAGATCACGGGGACCAGCAGGTAATCCAGCAACATCGCCCAGCCGGCGAGAAAGCCGAGGTGAGGGTTCAGTCCGCGGCCAACGTAGGTGTAGGCTGAGCCCGCGAGGGGATGAAGTGCCGCCATCCGCCCATAGCTGTATGCGGTAAGTATCATGGCCACCATCGCGAGCAGCAGGGTGGTGACGGCCTGTCCGCCGGACAACTGCTGCACCACCCCGAAGAGCGGTACGGCGGCGATGGGCGAGATCAGCACGATGCCGTAAACGATCAGATCCCAGAGAGTCAGGACGCGGCGTAATCGACCGGCCGGCTTTTCGCTTACGCTTTCCACGCAAACCAACTTTCGCCGAGGCCGGCGCCAGACAAAGAACAGCGGCCTTGGTTGATGTCTAAAAGCGGCGGCGCCACGAGTCAAGAGCAAAATAGACGTTTCGGTTCCATTTGAACGCGAACGCCGCGAAAACGCGGTGATTAAATAACGTTTGGGAACATAATGTTTGACTTGCTGTAGCTAGGACCTTAACATGACCTTCGTTTGCGGCGGACTGAACCCATGAATCGATTAGCCCTATTTGGCGGTACGCCGGTACGGCGGGACGGATTTCCCTCCTGGCCCATCCACGACCAGCAGGAGGAGCGTGCGCTGCTCGATGTATTGCATAGCGGCCGTTGGTGGAGCGGGACGCAGGCCTACCATGACGCCAATTCCGTTGAGGTTCCGTCGAGGGTTGCCGCATTCGAGTCCGCGTTTGCGGCCTATTGCGGGGCGACCTACGGGCTGGCTTGCTCCACCGGGACGGCGGCCCTCGAGATTGCGCTGAAGGCTGCCGGGATTGGTCCCGGGGATGAAGTCATCGTGCCGCCGTACACGTTTCTAGCGACCGCCAGCGCGCCTTTGCTGGTGGGCGCGATTCCGGTCTTCTGCGATGTCGAGGCGGATACGTTAAATCTGGACCCGGACCGCATCGAGGAAGCGATCACTCCTCACACCCGGGCGATCATTCCCGTTCATTTTGCCGGGCTCGCCGCGGATATGGAGCGGATCATGTCCATTGCCCGGGCACGCAATCTTTTCGTGCTCGAAGATGCCGCCCACGCCCACGGGGCGACCAGCAATGGGCGGCACCTCGGGACCCTGGGAGACGCGGGCACCTTCAGCTTCCAGGCATCGAAGAACATGACGGCCGGGGAGGGAGGTCTTATCCTCACCGATGACCCGCATCTGGCGGAGTTATGCAACTCCTACATCTGGGCCGGACGTAAGCTGGGCTTCGAATGGTATGAGCACTTTCGCCTCGGGTGGAATTATCGCCTTACGGAGTTTCAGGCAGCCATTCTCAGTCAGCAACTCACCCGGCTGCCGCAGCAACTCGCCACGCGGATGAGCAACGGCTTCCGCCTCAATGAGTTGCTGAAAGGGATTCCTGGCATACAGCCGCTGGCGATTCCACCCTGGGTGACCCTGCACTCATTTCACCTCTACATACTCCGCCTGGATGCAAACAGCTTTGGGGTAAGCCGCGAAGAGTTTCTTGCGGCGCTCGAGGCCGAGGGCATTCCCTGCTCGGGCGGCTACGCGCATCCGCTGTATCGCAACCTGATGTTCGCCGAGAACCAGTTTCATGCCAACGGCGCTCCCTTGAGCCCGCGCGAGCCGCATATCGACTTCGCCCGCTACGTGGAACTCTGCCCTTGCGCGGAGCAGGCATGCCGGGAGACTGTTTGGATCGAGCATCGCGTGCTGCTGGCCTCGCCGCAGGCTGTGGAGGACGTGGCTCGGGCGATTCAGAAGATTTACGAGTGCAGGCGCGAGTTCCAGCCGACCATGGCGCGCTGACCGGTCTCATGGGATCTTGTAGATAGAGTCTGAAACGATCGCAATGCACTTCTCTGTGGGGAATAGCTCCGGCATTCTGTGCGAAAACGATAAAAACTGCTTGACGCGTGGATGCAGAGACTTCATACTTGCCCCATTCCACAGGTCCTGATCCCGGCCATCCAGCAAGAAATCTGCTTCTCGTTTTTGAGCAGATGCAGCGTTTGTATTCGTTGCGGGCCACCGACATCTGCGCGCCTCGCCTGCGGCTTCCCATGTAGCAAGCAGCGGCGTTTTGAACCCGGTCATCCATCATTCGCCTTTTTTCTAAACGGAGCCGCCATGCATTTCCCCCGTGCTGGAGTACCCCTCTTTCCCGCTGGTAAGTCGCTGCCGCATTTCCTGTCTGTGCTCATCCTGGCCGTCTTCTGCGCCTGTCCGGCGGGTGCGCAACTCGATCGCGGAGGCATTGTGGGCACGGTTTCAGATCTGGCGGGTGCTCGCGTCATCGGTGCAAAAGTAACGGTTACGAATACCGCCACCAATACGGACCTAATGGTGCAGACCAACGGAGAAGGCGACTACTCGGCAAATAATTTGCAGATCGGTCCCTATCGCATCACCGCGGAAAAGGCCGGATTCAAGCTCGCTGTCCAGAACCGCGTGGACATCTCTGTGAACCAGGTGGTCAAGGTGGACTTCGCGCTCAGTCCCGGCTCAGAATCCCAGACCGTAGAAGTGAGCGCCGCGGCAACCCAGTTGCAGACGCAGAGCTCCTCGCTGGGTACGGTCGAAACGACGCAGAGGATCTCGGAGTTGCCCCTGAACGGTAGAAACTTCATCGCCCTGGCCTACCTGGGGCCGGGGGCAAACGGCGGCCAGACCGGTTCCAACGTATCGGGCAATGTCTTTGAAAACGAGCGCGCCGATGAAGCCATCTCGGTGAATGGCCTGCGCGTCTCGAACAACAACTTTCTTCTGAATGGAGTGGACAACAATGAATTCGGTCTTGGCGGCGTGATTATCCTGCCGCCGCCGGACGCCATTCAGGAGTTCCGCACCGAAGAGAGCGCAATGAGCGCGGAGTTCGGCCGAGGCGGGGCGGCAGTCAATGTGGTGGTAAAGTCGGGTACCAACCAGATCCATGGGGGTGCGTACGAGTTCATCCGCAATGACAAACTCGACGCTCTCAACTACTTCGCCACCGACAAGACGCAATTCCAGCGCAACCAGTTTGGCGCCTTCGTCGGCTTCCCCATCGTCAAGAATCGCACTTTCGTTTTTCTCGATTACCAGGGCACGCGGGTCCGGCAAGGGCTGCCGTTTCTCTCATCAGTGCCTACCGCGGCCGAGCGCACCGGTGATTTCACCGACAGGCTGACCGGGCAGAGCTTTTCCCCCTGCGGCACCGGAGGGCCGTCCTTCGACACCGGGGCAGTCTTCGATCCGTTTAGCACCAGCAGCTTCACCTGCCCCGGTGGGCAAGTGATCTCGCTACGCAACCAGGTAAGTTACGCCGGCGTACCCAACGTGATGGCCCCGGGGCAAATCACTCAAGTGGGGCAGAACGTCATCAACCTCTATCCCTCCCCCAACGGCCCGGGCATCGCGGATAACTACACCTCGACGCAGAAGCAGATCAACGATCAGGACTCCGGCGACCTGCGTGTCGACCATCGCTTCCGCGAGTCCGATCAGGTCTTTGCTTCCTACGGAATCGGCGACATCCGCAGCGTTGACCCGGCGGGGTTAGGTAAGCTGGGTGGATCGGATTGCTGCCCCAGTATCAGTAACATCCGCGCGCAGCATCTCGGTCTTGGCTATACCCATATCTTCTCGCCGGGCTTATTGAACGATCTGCACGGAGGCTACTTCCGCTACGCGGTGAATGCAGTGCCGTTTAACTACGGGAGCACCATCTCGAACCAGCTCGGCATCCCTAACTCCAATCGCGGAGACATCAACTCCAGTGGACTTATCAATCTTGATATTTCCGGGGAGACTTCGCTGGGCGATTCGGAATATCTGCCCGAGCATGTCTTCGAGAATATCTTTCAGCTTGCCGATAGCGTCACGGAGGTGCACGGCAAGCACACGCTGAAGTATGGCGTGGACTTCCGACGCCAGCAACGAAACTTCTTCCAGCTCGCCGTGCCTCGAGGTTATATGAACTTTGGCGGCGGCTTTACCGAGGATCTTTCTACCGCCACCGGCGGGAATGGCCCCGCGGATCTACTCTTCGGTGTTCCCCAGGCGACGGAGCAGGACACATTGGACGGCCTGTACCCCACCCGCTACTGGGATCTTGCGGAGTTTGTCCAGGACGATTACCGCATTCGTCAAAACCTCACCATCAATCTTGGTCTGCGCTACGAGGTCGCATCGCCGGCGAACGGACGCGTGGCGAACTTCGACCTGACGCGCGCGGTCATGGTCGCCTCCTACGGAGCAGGTGCTGTGTCTCATGCCGGGGTTGGCTTCGATAAGTCGGATTGGGGCCCACGCATCGGCTTTGCGCTTTCCTTGGCGCACAACACAGTGGTGCGCAGCGCCTTTGGTATCTTCTACTCGGCGGAGGCAAACACCTTCGACGATCTCGGACTCAATCCACCGGCGCTCACCGATCTGGCGCGTTCTTATTCAACGGGCAATATACCCGCCAGCGGGCAGTTGGCTTCGGCTGGTTTCCCCGCCACCTTTCCGGTGCAGGAACTCGACGCTCCCACCGGTTCGGTGAAAACCACCGGACCGACGCGCATCATGCCCCGCATTTTGGAATGGAACCTATCCGTGCAGCGCGAGTTCGCCAGCAACTGGCTCGCGCAGGTGGCCTATGCCGGTACCCATGCCTACCGGCTGTGGAACCACGAGAACGCCGATCTAAACCAACCATTCCAGCCGCTTGACACTAACTTTTCCGATGACACCGGTAACTTCGGCCGTCCTTATTTCAGTGTCCAGCCTAACCTGGCATCGATCTACCCGCTTGACCTCGGAGATCTGCACCTGATGTACAACTCGCTGCAGGCGTCGCTGAATCACCGCTTTGCTCAGGGCTTTAATGTGTTGTTTGCCTACACCTACGCTCATAACCTGGGCAACGCGGATGGGAATGTAGCTGGAGCGATCCAGGATGCCCACAATCCCGGGGCCGAATATGGACCGGTCGCGCCCGATATCCGTCATCGGTTTACCGCGAGTTATCTCTACCAATTGCCGGTAGGGCGTGGTCGTGCTTTTGGAGCCGGTATCGGTCCTGCACTGAACGCGGTTATCGGCGGCTGGGATGTCTCGGGAATCACCACTGCGCAGACCGGCCAATCGGAAACATCCACCGCGTCGAGCGACTTGAGCAATACCGGTAGCTTCAGTTATCGCTTCGACCAGCTCGCCAGGCCGACCGATTTCAGCTACGACACCGCCGACCAGGCCGCGCTGGGCTGCACTCCGGGCAAGCGCAATATCCTGTGCTGGTATAACCCGGCGGCCTTTACCGCGCCCCCTCTGGCCAGCGGGCAACAGTCCGCGCACGCCTTTGGAAATGCACGCATCGGTAATCTTCGCGGCCCCGATCTGGTGGACTTCGACTTTGTGTTGCAGAAGCACTTCCAGTTAGGGGAGTGGGGACAAGTCGAGTTCCGTTCCGAGTTCTTCAACATCTTCAACCATCCCAATCTGGGCTTGCCGGCCAACGCTGTCGATGTCGCCGGTGGCGCCGCGATTACCAATACGGCAGCCGATAACCGCGAGTTGGAATTTGCCTTGAAGTATTCGTTCTAATCACAAGCATTCATCTTATCGAGGGTAAGGAGAGTTCTCTTGCGGCGAGGATCATTGCTTCTTCTGGCGGCGTTGTTGGTGCCCGCTGCCCTCCATGCGCAGCAAACACGGCTGGAAGATCTACATGGCAAGACCATCCTGGTGTTCACGCCGCATCCGGACGACGAAGTCTTTGGCGCCGGGGGAACCATCGCGCTGCTCAATCGCAATCACAACAAGGTCATTCTGGCGATTTATACCAACGACGACAAGGGTTCGCTGGACCCGGAGATGAGCAGCCAGCGGCTGGCACGCATCCGGAAGATGGAGGAGGAAAAGTCGGAAGCGGTGTTAGGCACACCGAAGGAGAACATCATGTGGCTGGGATATGACGACGGGATGCTCGAATACGCCCCACAACCGCACCTGGTGGAGCAGGCCACCGAGATCATCCGCCGCGTCCGTCCTGATGTGCTGCTCAGCGTCGATCCCGGGCAGTGGTACACACGGTGGCACAAGACGGATCATCGCATGGCAGCGTTCAATACCGTGGACGCGGTGCGCGCCGCGGAGTTCTGGCTCTACTTCCCCAACCAGAAACTTCAGTTGGGCTTGCAGCCCTATCGCGTTCCCGAGATGTACTTTTTTTATCCGGCGCCGGGGGAAGTGAACTACAGAGTCCCGATCGACGACGTGATGGACTTGAAGCTTCAATCGGCCGTGGCGCAGGTGAGCCAGTTTGCGCCGTCGGAGGATCGCTACCGCGATGACTGGGATGCGAAGGATCTGAAGACTACCGAGGACGAGCTCAAGCAGTTGCAGCCGCGCAAGGACGGTCACGCCGTGGAGGAGTTCCGCTACTCTACCGGCTTCAATCAGGAGTAGCCGTGATGGGCATTCCTCACCACTCGCGTTCGTCACCACTCAAGCGGACTGAGTCACGGAGGGTGCCCCACGTTCGCCCCAGCGTACGTGGGACGAAAAATCCGGGGTACGCTGGTGCGAGGGGCACCCAGCGCTTCGCTTAGGAGCGGATTTGGCTAATTGGCTGTTTGTGAAACCGCTAAAGGGCACGCAAGGTCGTTATCGCTGGCGCACGGCATTGCTGCTCTTGTCGGCGGGCTGGCTGGGTGGCAACATGGCGCAGGCCGAGCATGCGACCATCCTTCCCGCGCCACGGCAGATTTCCTACGGCTCCGGCACACTGCCGCTGGCAGGGCTGCCCGTTCGATTGTCATCAGGGGCGGGGGAAGAGGACCGCTTCGCCGCGCAAACTTTGGCTGCCTGTATAAGCCAGGCGACTGGCTCGCAGACCGCTATCCTCAACCATGCTGGGGAAGGAGAGCCGAGCCTCTCTCTGGATCGCAGCGGTGCACCCGATCCCCTGCCTGTGCCGGGCGAAAGCCCCGGGGCGGACTCGCGCGAGGCCTATACGGTGCGCATCACTCCGCGCGGAGCCGAAGTGCGGGCGCGGTCGTCCGCGGGCATCTTCTACGGCGTCCAGACGCTCTGCCAGATGATCGAGACGGCGCCCAGCGCCTTTCTTCCGGAGGCCCAAGTGACCGATTGGCCGGCGATGGCGTATCGCGGCACGATGGTCGATATGAGCGAAGGGCCCCTGCTGCGGATCGCGGACATCAAACGGCAGATTGACCTGATGGCCCGCTGGAAGAACAATCAATATTACTTTTACAACGAGACTTCGATTGCGCTCGACGGGCTTCCTCCTGCGGCTCCGGGAGCCCGCCTAACCAAGAGCGACGTGCGCGAGATCGTCTCCTATGCGCGCGCTCGCCACATCGACGTAGTGCCATGTCTGGAGCTATACGGTCACCTGCACGACTTATTCCGTCGCGAGCAGTACTCCGGGTTGGCTGACTTTCCTCACGGAGTAGAGTTCAATCCTACCGATCCGCAGGTCCAAAAACTAATCGCGGACTGGGTTAACCAGTACACCGAACTGTTTCCGAGTCCTTTTGTGCATGTGGGTTTCGACGAGACCTGGCAGCTACAGCAGGCGGCGGCAAAGGGCGCCGGAGCGCCCGCAGGTATTTTTCTGCAGCAACTGAAAAATGTAAGCGGGCTCTTCCAACAGCATGGCAAAACCATCCTCGCCTGGGCTGATATCATGGTGAAGTATCCGGATATTGTGAAGCAACTGCCCCCTGGCATCCTTGCCGTCGCCTGGTTTTACGATCCCAGGCCGGATCCGGAATACCAGCGCTGGCTGAAACCACTCGTCAACGATCACGTGCCGCACCTCGTCGCTCCAGGCGTCAATGGCTGGAGTGAGATTGCTCCCGATTACACGCTCAGCTTTGAGAATATCGATACCTTCGTGGCCGCCGGACGCAAGTCCGGAGCCTTAGGCGTGATGAATACGATCTGGTCGGACGACGTGCAGATGTTGAAACGGCCGGCATGGCCGGGCATCGCTTACGGCGCTGCCGCCGCCTGGCAGCAACAGCCAGTGGATCGGCTGCATTTTTTCGCTGCTTACGCCGCGCGCGAATATCCGCCTGCGTCCGCGGCCAGCGTCGCTTCTGCGCTGCGTCAGATGGCCGATAGCGAGAGCGCTCTACAGGCCGTGTTGGGCCAGGACACCATGATTGCCCTTTGGGGAAGCGCGTTTGCCGCAAAGACACTTGCGCGCGCCGCAGCCCACACTGCCGATCTTCGCCGCAGCCGCCTGCTTGCCGAGGGTGCAGAGGAGGACTGGCTGCGGGCCATCGAGCAGGGAGCGGACGCGGCCAGCGCGCTCTCCTATATCGTCGAATGCAGGCTGCTGGACTATGCCGGCCTCAAGTTCCAGTATGGCGTGGAGATTACGAAACAGTGGAAGTTGCTTGGGTCCCATCCCGACACCCATCGGCTGGGCAACGATTTTGAAAATATCGTGGTCTCCCAGCAGCACGGGAAGCTGCCAGATCTGATGGAAACCATCACCGAGTTGAAGCCCCAATATGAGCAGGCTTGGCTGGAGGAATACACGCCTTATCGGCTGGCGGCGGCCTTGGGCCGCTGGGAGGCGGAGTACGAATACTGGCGGCGGCTTCAGGCGAATCTCTTTCACATGCTCGAAGACTACAGCGCAACCCGGGGGCTGCCTGCCTTCGACAGCCTGTTGCCGGGGCGATGACCATCCCTCAGAAAAAAAGCCAACGCGACAAACGCCTGATCGAGGCCCTGGTTTACCAGCAAGGCCCCATCTCGCGCGTTGGCATTCATGCGCGCACCAATCTGCGCAGGAGCACCATCTCGCTGCTTACCCGGCAGCTTCTGACCGAAGGCAAGCTGGTCGAAGCCGGCCCTTCGGACAATCCACTTGGCCGCAAGCAGATCCTGCTTGAGCTCAATCGCAAATTCGGTTTCCTGGTCGGGGTGGAGTTCGA
>PLZN01000393.1:0-9978 GCA_003152195.1 Acidobacteriaceae bacterium | reverse complement strand
CCAAACTGTTAGGCATTGGCATCGCGGACCCGGGCCTGGTCGATACTCGGCGGGGCATCACCACCAGTTGTTCGACCATCGACTTCTGGAATGATGTGCCGCTGACCTTCACGTTTGAGAAGGAATTCAAAGTGCCTATTCTTGTCGAGAGCAAGACGCGGGCCAAGGCGATGGCTGAACGGATACTGGGCGTGGGCCAGCGGGAACCCAACATGATCTACCTCGACTACGGAACGGGTATCGGCGCGGGCGTGATCGTGGATGGCAAGCTGCTTTACGGCCACAACTGCGGTGTGGGCGAGGTGGGCCACACTAACATGGTCAGGTCCGGACCTACGTGCAAGTGCGGCAGCAATGGATGCCTGGAGGCGGTGGCGGGGGCGGGCGCAGTGGAGAGCCGGACACGCAAAGCGCTCTCCAATGGCGTCTCCTCGCAGCTTCTCGCCATGGCGCAAGGGGATCCTTCGCGGATCACGGTATGGCTGGTGTTGGAGGCAGCCAGGGCCGGAGACAAGATGTGCTGGAACATCGTAGCCGAAATCGCCGAGGAAATTGGAGTCGCGATGGCCAACCTGGTCAACCTCTTCAATCCGTCGATGATCGTCTTCGATCAGCGCCTGGGGGTGACCGGCGACGAGTTCCTAAACCTGATCTCGCGGGTAGTGAAAAGCAATGCGCTGGCGGGTTCGGCGGCTGGCCTCGCGCTGCGCTTCGCCACGCTAGGGAGAGAGGCGGGCCTGCTGGGCGTGGCCCTGCAGATTCTCGAAGAACGCTTCTCGACGGTCAGGAGTGGACCGTCGTAGAGAAGGTGATCCCGGCTGGTTTTGGGACAGAGAAAGAAAACTGCAGATCCCTCCACTTCGGTCCCACGGCACGCCGGGACAGGCGGGATGACAAAGGGTAGGGCGGTTCCGCAGGATATAGTTTGTGATGCGGGAGGAAAGAAACCGCAGGTCCCTGCGCTGCGCTACGCTCCGGTCGGGATGACAAAGGTTAGCGACAAGTGCCCATGGGGCATCGTGTCAGCAAGACAACCATAAGGTCCTGCACCAAGGTTAGATTTTGTCATCCAGACCGGAGCGTACCGCAGGGATCTGCGGTTTTTCCGCCTGGGGCTAGGTGTCGAGCCGGAACTTGGTCTCAGCCAGCCGGTACATCGGCCGCCAGACCAGACGATTCACGGTGACCACCATGAGCGACATGATGATGGTGGCCAGCAGCAGAATGGAAAACTGACCGTGATCGCTGGCCGCACTGATCTGTGCGCCCAGCCCTAGTGTCTGCAGAGTTTGATCCTTCAGGTGAAAATATTCCGCGACGATGCTGGCGTTCCAGGCGCCGCCGGAGGCGGTGACCAGGCCGGTGACCAGATAGGGAAAGATGCCGGGCAGAATCACGATCTTCCAGCGCTGCCACTGGGAGAAATGGAAGAGCTGGGCGACTTCTTTCAGGTCAGAGGGAATGGCGGTGGCCCCGGCAATCACATTGAAGAGGATGTACCACTGGGTGCCCAACAGCATGAGGGCGACCGAACCGATGCCCAGCCCGCCGCCCCAGCGAACCAGCGCAATCAGCAGGATGGGAAAGATCGCTGTTGCCGGGTAGGAGGCGGCGATCTGGGCCAGCGGCTGGGCGATTCTGGCCAGGCGGGGGTGAAAGCCGATGGCGACGCCGGCGGGGATGGTCCAGGCGGAAGCGATGAGCAAGGCGGCATTCACGCGGAGAAAAGTTGCGCCGGCGCCCTTCAGCAGCTCCAATACCTCGGCACCATGCACATGGCGTAGCAACTCGATGGCCCGGAAGGCGGCAAAAGCCACCAGCAAAGTAACCGCGGCGATGAGCACGACCGCGGCCAAGCGGGAACGCTTGCGCGGCTCGTGGATGGGACGGGCGATCAGCTCCCTCTGCCGCCGTGCCAGGCTGGCATAGATGCGTTCGCTCAGCGGCGCAAAAGTCGCCTGCCTCAACCAACCCAGAGCATTCGAGTGCCGGAGCGCGTAGAGGATGGGCGAGGTCTTGCGGCTGGTGCTTTCCCCCTGCTCAAACTTGAACTTGTCGGCCCAGGCGATGACCGGGCGCCACACCAGTTGGTCGGTGGCAACGATGATGAGGATCATGGTTACCGATCCCCACAGCATGCCATGGTTGTCACCGGTGCTTGCCGCCGTCTGCAGATAAGAGCCGAGACCAGGGAGCCGGAAGTCGCGATCACCCAAAACAAACATCTCGCAGGCCATCAGGAAAAACCATCCGCCCGCGACCGAGACCATGGAGTTCCACACCAGCCCAATGGCGGAGTAAGGCAGTTCGAGCTGCCAAAAGCGCTGCCATGCGGTAAAGCGAAAGACATTGGCGGCTTCGCGAAGCTCACGCGGCAGGCTCTTGAGCGATGCGTAGAAGCTGAAGGCCATGTTCCATACCTGCCCGGTAAAAATCAACACGATGGCGCCCAACTCGATGCCCAACTGGCGCCCGGGAATCAGCGACACCATGGCCAGCATTACACTGGGCAGGAAGCTCAAGACGGGAATCGATTGCAGAATATCGAGCACCGCGATCATGAAGGCTTCTGCACGAGGGTTGTAAGCGGCGATGTAACCGTAGGCCACGGCAAAGATCAGGCTCAGGAAGTAGGCGACGACGATGCGCACCACGGAGTAAAAAGCGTAGAGCGGCAGCATCTTCGCCGAGGGCGAAATGGCGATGGCGGGAACCGGGTGTCCCATCCAATATTGCGCGATGCGCAAGACAGCGTAAAAGAGGGCGAGCCCGCAGGCAGCGACGCTCAAGTCGAGAAAAAAAGGCCACGTGCGCTCAAGTACCAAGGAGCGGGAGAGGGTGGGAGAGCGGTTTAGCCGGGGCGGCTCGCTCATTCGGCCTGGGCCTCCTCGACAACTTCTGGGGCCTCTTCATGCTCCGGCAGGATGAATCTTCTGCGCGAAGCGTCGAAGTCGAACAGCTCCGCGTAGCGGCCCCAACTGATGGCCGTCTCCAGCTGCCGCAGCGTCTCATCGGCGCTGAACTGCTCATCGAGCATGTCGAGAAAGAACTCCTCCGGGACCGTATGGTCCGACTTGGTATCGAGCGCGCGGGTAATCTGCCGCAAAAGCAGCACGTTTTCGACCGCGGCTTTACGAAAGAGCTCTTTCTGCCGCAGGATCTCCGATTCGGCATATTCCCGTCCGGCAGGGGTAATGGCCGCATCGCCCTCTTCCACCTTGAGGAAGCACAGCAACTGCGCCGCATCGACGATGGGCAGCAGGTCATCGATCTCAAAGGCCAGATCGTCGGCCAGGCGATAGATGTCGGCCCGGCCGTTGTAATCGATGAGCAGCTCGAGCAGGCCGGCAATGCCACCGGGACGGGCATGGGGAAGCATCTGGTAGTGCATCTGCCGTTGGTCGCGCACGGCCAGCCGCTGGGGCACGGCGGCCGGGGCCACGTCGGGCCGGGTGAGCACCTTATAGATGTAATCCACCAGTTGGGTAAAGGATGTGCTCTTACGATTACGAGGCTGGGTCAGGGTTACGGGAAAATCGACCCGTACGTGCCCTGGATTGCGGCCCAACACAATGATGCGGTCGGCCAACAACAAGGCTTCTTCGATGTTATGGGTCACTAGAAAGATGGACTGGGTGGGAATGGTCTTCTTGTGCCACAGCTCCAGCAGTTCACTGCGCAGGTTTTCCGCCGTCAGCACGTCGAGGGCAGAGAACGGCTCATCCATAAAGAGCACTTCCGGCTGCACTACCAGGGCTCGGGCGAAGCCAACGCGCTGCCGCATTCCCCCGGAAAGCTCCTTGGGATAAGCCGCCTGAAAGCCGTCCAGACCGACCGTGTCCAGAATCTTGAGGCTCTGCTCGCGCCGCTGGTCGCTGGTGACACCGCGAGCCATGAGCGGCGCCTCGACATTTTCGAGCACGGTCAGCCAGGGAAAGAGGGCGAAGCTCTGAAAGACGATGCCCACGTTGACCGCTGCTTGCAGGATTGGCTTCCCGTGCCAGAAAACCTGGCCGGCGGAGGGTTGCGAGAGGCCTGCCAGCATGCGTAGCAGGGTAGATTTTCCCGAGCCCGAGGGGCCAAGCAGAGCAACGATTTCCCCCGGGACGATCTCCAAATCGGTGGGGGCGATCACCTGGATACGGTTTTCGCTGGGCTGCGCGTAGTACTTCTCGACCTGCTGGGCGCGAATGATCGGTTCAGCCATAGGCAAATGTCCAACGAAAAAATTTATGGTCAGATTAATCTTATATGGAGAGCAGGCGCCGGACTTTTGGCTCCTCTCCTGTGCCCTCCGCGAGCAGGTTACAGAAGGCCGCAACGTTACCCCGAGAAACAGCATCTGAGCGATAAGCGTATTATTTCAGTAATCCCCACTGGCTCAGCATTTTCCGCCTGTACTTCACATCTTGAGCTGCGTAAGCAGGCAGTTGAGCGAAAGAACGACTTAGGTCGTGACCCAGGAGCAAATGACCAACCCACAAGTAAAACCGAAGGTGCTGGTGGCCGATGACGAACGCGTTATCGCGGACACACTGGCCATCATCCTAAATCAGAGCGGATTTGAAGCCACCGCCGTGTACAGCGGCGAAAAGGCCGTGGAAGCCGCGCGCAGCCTCAAGCCAGATATGCTCATCTCCGACGTCATCATGACCGATATGAACGGCATCGACACCGCGATTACCATCCGGTCCATCCTGCCTACCTGCAAGATTCTGCTCTTTTCGGGCCAGGCTGCTACCGCGGATCTTCTTGACCGCGCCCGCGTCCAGGGCCACGAATTCGAGATCCTAGCTAAACCCGTTCACCCCCAGGATCTGCTGGCACGTCTTCGCGGTTAGACCCGATTCTTCGGTGCTTCCGGGGGACGGCGCGGCCGCTGTCTGGCTGAAATTGACTTGATGATGAGGCGGCGAGCGCCGTGTGGAGCGAAAGGAATTGCAGCTCTCGCCGTGGCTTCTTGCATCAGGATTTTTACAGACAATTCATCCAGCCTGGCCGGTGAGGGCAGACGGATATGTCTGGCGACGCTGCCACTCCCCTGCAATATCCTGTCCGGGTCGGGCAGCCCTTTGCCTTGCAGGAAGAACAGGCTTACCCACTTGGGAAAGACGGCAACCGAAAAAATCGCCTGGGATTGCCGCTCAGTTGGGCCGAAGCCGATCGCCAAAGCATTGTAGTTGTCATAGACCAGTTCGACTGCCGTGGGATAGCGCTCTCTCATCGTCACCAGGATCGATTGTGCAAGAGAGGCTATCTCCGCCGTGTACCTGGCGAGGAAGGAAGCAAGCTGGTCCTCTGGCGATGCTGGAGACATGATCGCACCTCTGGGTAGCTATCCTAATCGGTTGGGGGGCCAGCTTTGATAATCTGGCGGCGCATGAGAGGCCGTGCTGCGATCGTGATCGGGCTGCTGGCAGTCGCCGTCTTCCGCACTGCTGCGCCGGCTGACAACGCGAAGTCAGACGCGCGGGCGCGGGAGTTGATCCGGCTGCTGCACCTCCAGGCGCTGCCGAAGGAGTCGGGTTACCTGGGCATCATCGGGAAGTCGGCGCAAGTGGTGCCGGCCGACGGCCGTCCGCTGGCCGTGCAGAGCCAGAATTACTATATGCCGACACGCGAGCGGCCCATCAACTACCTTCACTGGCTCGCGTCCGAGGATACCCACATCCTGATCGAGGGCGGTCCGGTGGATTACTTCATCTTTCATCCCGATGGGCGGGCAGAGAAGGTCACGCTGGGCATGGATCTGGCTGATGGTGAGCGTCCCGTGGTGTCGGTGCCGGGAGGATGCTGGAAGGCTCTCCGTCTACGCGACGGGGCGCGGTATGCGCTGATGGCCAATACGCTTTCCCCGGAGTTCACGCCAGACCGGGTGAGGATTGGGGAAGGAGCAGCGTGGTTGAAGCGCTTTAAAGGCAAGACTCCGTGGGCGAGCGAGACGATGCTGCGCGAGCTGATTGGGCCCAACTGGAAGCCTTGACCAGGGACCCACCTTCCCCGGACATGAACAAAACCTCGGGTGCCCCATCCCCCGGGACTTGGGATCAGACGAGGCTCGGGATGTCGCGGATCAAGAGCATGTTTATCCCACCCTTCGCAAAACAACTGCCACCGGTAACACCAGCTACTCTCCAATGATCAGGGCAGCAAACCGAAGACGGCAACGCTGCTCGGCGTGCCAACGTACACCTTGCCATCGACGATCATGGGCGGAACGAATTTATTAAAAGTGAAGTTGTCGCGGCTGTTCGGGGCTTGATTGCTGTTATAAAGCTCGGTGGCTACGTTCGCGGGGTTGTAAGCATGCAAGACTCCTGCGCCGTTCTGGGTTTCAACGACCCACACGATGCCGTTCTGGGTTCCATTCGAGCTTACGCTCGGGGTCGCGCCAGGATAGGCGAAGGTATTCGCAGACTCACTGGCCGGAGTGGTGGCAAGCAGCGCATTGGTTATGGGAAACGCCTTGAGGTGATCGCCGTTGCCTGCATAGTAGACCGTGTTATTGAAGAAAGCGGGCATGGACCAGGCGCCACCAGAAAGTGCATTCGGCAGTTCCTGATAGATCGCATTGTTACTGCTTGCATTGAACTTGCCCATGTTGTCGCGATTGACCACATAGATGTTGTTGTCTTTGCCGGCGCCTACGGCGAGGTGGTGAACGACGCCCTTGGCATCTGTTTGATCGGGCAATAGCAGTGCGCCACCTGAGCCCAGGTCCTGGTCCGCGTCGCTCTCGGCCTGCAGATCATAAGCGGCGAAATAGTCCGCGGCTGCGAGTACGTTCCCAGTCGTGGATACCTTCATGAAGGAATTACCAAAGTCTCCGCTCGCTGGAAAGCCGTTTGCATTCAAGGTCGAGTCGAAGGTACCGTTGGCATCCAAAAAGAAAATGTTGCCTTGCGTATCGCCGACAAGGCCCGCGCCGCTCATCCACACCGAGCCTTCGCCGTTGCCGAAGTGAGGGGTGGACGGGCCGTTTGGCGTCAGGTTCAAGACGCTTGTCTGCTGCAAGGTGGTTTCGCTGTAAGCCATAAGCCAACCGGTGTAGGGGTCGTCGTCGCAGTGCGACGTCCATGCCAGATACAGCTGCCCGTTCATCAACAACAAACCTACGCGCTCTGCGTATTGACCGGGATCAAAGACTTGCATCCCGTTCGTGGAACCATAACCGTTTCCGGGAAAGCTGGCGTGAATCTCGGACGGGCTGCCCTGGAGCTCCGCGCCTGTCGAGAGATCCAACGCATGCAGGCGCTGGTGGTAGTGGCTGCTCGCGTCCTTGGACATGGCTACAAAAAATACGGTTCCGTTCGGTCCGTTGGCCCGGTCGATCACCGGAGTGTCGGTAATGCCAATCTGCGGCGAGATCTGGCCGCAACCGTGGTCGTCACTCGTGGTCTCATTGGCTCCCAGAGCGCTCACTTGCCACAGCTGCGCGCCCGAATCGGCGTCGAAGGCATAGACGCTTGCGTTTTCGGTTACTACGATGAGCACATTGTGCGCCTGCCCCGCGATAGAAAGACCGCTCACATAGAGCGGCTGCCCGTCGACATTGCCGTCCACCGGCAATTCACGGAGCTTTCCAAAAGAGGTGGAGTTGACGTTCTGCTGCGTGAGCACGGTTTCCGAAGGGTTCCATCCGTCGCGTGCGTTGTCATAGTGATAAGTAGTCACATTCCCGCCGCCCACGGTAAGCGCGAGGGCGGCGGTATGGGTGAGCGAACCGGAGGTGGCAGTAAACACGACGTTGGCACTTCCCGCCGGAGCGTTGCTGGCCGCCGTAAGCGTGACGCTTTGTGGCGTGCCAGGCGTGAGCGAGAGCGTTGCTGGAGTGGCTGTCACACGGGTAGGCACGCCGCTGAGCGCAACGTTGGCGCTCCCCGTAAAACCATTGAGCGCGGTCGCCGCGAGCTGGACTTGTTGCCCGGGCCCACCTGCGATGAGGCTCAGGGATTGAGGGGCGATGCTAATCGAGAAGTCAGGTTGAGCAGCGGGCGCTGTGACAGTGACGGCGAGCGAAGCAGTATGCGTGAGGGTACCCGAGGTCGCTGTCAACGTGGCGGTTGACGATCCGGCAGCGGTTCCTTGCGGAGCCGTCAGCGTAAGTGTGGCAGCGGTTCCGGGAGTAAGTGTGATGGTCGATGGCTGTACGGCCACGCCGGCAGGCAAGCCGGCGATGGTTACTTGTACATTCGAGGAAAACCCGTTCTGAGCAGTCGCCAGGAGAGAAGCAGTCACCGGCGTGCCATTCGCTGTTAAGGTCACCTCTGCCGGCATGACGCTGAACGAGAAGTCCGGCTGCGGCGCCGCTGCCTGAACGGAGAGCGATGCCTGCGCGGTGGCCGTCTGACCATTCGCGGTGGTTGTAAACGTGACCGTAGCGGTTGTAGCCGTCGCCGAGGAGGCTGCCGTAAGCGTAAGCGGCAGGGCTGTGCCGGGAGTGACCGCCAGCGTCGATGGCGAGATCGTGACGCCGGCCGGAAGTCCAGAGACCGTGACCGGCGCCGTACCACCGCCAGCGAGCGCCGAGGCGGTCAGCAGCAGGGAAGCCTGCTGACCCGCTGCGCCCGCTGTCAAATGGATGCTTGCGGGAGTGAGAGTGAGCGTGGGCTGAGCGCCGCTGTTGCTGTTCCCGCCGCTGCAGGAGACAAGACCGCCGACAAGCAGACCGCTGAAAAAGACCGGAAGCAAGCGCGCGAAGACTCGGTTGCAGCGATGGATCGAGCAGGACATGGCATCTCCGGGGAAGCACCACAAGACTCGCTTTGATGACGGATCTCGTCCGTAGCTAGTGGAGATTCCGTACTTATTGAACAGCCCTTACCATCCTGCACAGAAGTATTACAGATCAATCACACTTTTGGCGTACGGCGCGATTGATTCGATCAACAGTCCTGCTTAACAGTGTAGATGCTCTGTGTCCCGGTTCCGGTAGCCTACGGGCACAAAATGGCACGCGTACCCAATGCATCCCGTACTCTTATCCCCCGGGGCTAACTATTATCTCAGTCACAATTACGATGGCGTTGCGTCTAAAATAAGTAAATTGTTGACACAGCAACGGTGCTTCTGATATTGCTCGTTCACGATCTACTGTTGAACTTCTGTCTTGTACTCTTACTGCTCGCTACACGTTAAGTATTGCTCTGGTGGCTTAGTGGCAAATGTGTGTGTGACAACCAATCGGTAGACTCACAAAACTGCGCAACTCCTGCGAATGTTGCCCGTAAGCTTTAGGATTTTATTCAGTGATGCGAAGGTGAAGGGATCGATCTTACTTTTCCGCTGAGCATCTCTTACATGCTGTTTCCTCGGGCCCGTGCGATCCGGGAGTCAATCAATGAAAGTACTGACACTTTTGCCTCGGTGTGATCTTCAGAGGCGCGTCGGAAAAGCGCTCAACTCAGCTCAGTTTGTCGTGGACACGGTACTATCCGCGAAGGATTGCTTACAGCTTGCCCGGTTCTCGCCGTACGAAGGTATTCTCCTGGATTCTGGTTCCCTTGTCCTTAGGGATCTTCTGCTGCTGGTGAAGCTGCTGCGCCAAGAAAACTCCGCGGTAACACTTTTCGTTTTTGAGCGCTTCCTGGACCTGGAGCAACGCTTGCATCTGTTTGAAGCCGGTGTGGATGATTGCATACATGAGCCATTCTTCGCATCGGAGTTGGCAGTGCGCCTTGGCCTTTCGATACGGCTGCGTCAAGCAGCGTTCGATCTCGCAGCGTCCAATGCCGTCAATGTGCTGCGCTCTGGCGATCTCGAACTGGATCTTGTCCGGCGAAGGGTAGCGCGGCTAGGAAAGGCGATCGATCTGCGGCCGAAGGAATTCCTGCTGCTTGAATACCTGGTACGGAACGCGAACCGCCCGGTCACTCGAACCATGATCCTCGAGCATGTATGGAATTCTTCGTTTGAGGGGTTAACCAACGTCGTCGATGTGTACATCAGTGCCTTACGAAGCAAGGTCGATCGAGACTT
>PLZN01000216.1:342-2932 GCA_003152195.1 Acidobacteriaceae bacterium | reverse complement strand
CAATTCGCTCTCAACTGCGAAAGTCGGGCTAGCGAGCGCCATCAGCCATCGCGCGCTTCCTAGGCGCCGTGCGCGTTTCCCTCGCTGCTGCGGGGATACGGGGATAGATACTCAAAAGCGCTCCTAGCTAGCGGCATTTACGCGCGATTCAGGCGGCCTGGGCTCGCGGTCTCTTCCACGCTTATTTCCTGGAAGAGATCGTTTTATTCCACCGCCAAATTGAGCCATTCACACAGGAGAGTCGTCAAGGCGAGCAGGGGAGCCACGACAAGGGGAAAAGCCATCCCGTAACCAACGATGAAAAAAGGACTCACATCTGCCCAGGTGCTTTCAAACATGAATCTCCCGGATCCTTGGTAAATCCACGGGATCGAGGCCAAACCCAATCCGGCGACTAGCGCACTGGCCAGAGGTGCGGTCGCTAACCTGGATTCTGGCATCTTAATCGCGGCAGCAGTCACGGCTCCGCAGGCTCTTGCGAACATGTCCCATACGGTACAGGCTAAGGCAAGACGCGCAATTGTCATGACACGACCCTGACCGTTAGCCTGCAACCAACCTGGGCTATCGTCGGTACAGAAGAAGAGCGTTCCAAACGAGATGATGAAGTAGAGAAAGGACAGTCCAACGCGAACCAATTTTGCTCTCGGCCGCATTGCGCAATGGTAGTCCGATGCGATCAGGCGGGAAATTGAAAAAACCGGCCTTTCTTAAGAGCACGCCCAGTGGTTCCAGAAACCCCGTTCGGAGCGGCTTCGTAGGTCGGTGATTTCACGAGTTTCGCAGGGGCCATTTTTGGGCGTTCCGGGACTTGGGGGTTGCGGGAACCATTTGGCGAGCGTGCTTCATCGCGGCAACCAGTCCGGCAAGCCGCTGCCGTGACTGTGGATGAAGAGGCCTAAGGCGAACAGGGCGAAGGCTAAGAGCACGAGCAGCAGCCTTTTTTCCATGAAATATCTCCGGGGGCGGAGCGGGGCAGAGGGACGATCCATCCCACTGCAAGCTGTACATTGGAGCGGTAAGGAGACTCTTGGGGTTGTATGCCATCGGTCCGCGAGGCTTTTCAGGTCACCGGTATCGCTTTCCCCGGCATAACTGCAGCAGTTTGCTGCAGATTGGCCGCCTCGCATGGCAAATGGGAAATCAGGGTTTCATCCGTTGCATCTCTTCCAGCGCCGCGCCTTCTCCACGAGCCACGGTGATCGCGCACGGTGGACGCTTGGGCATCGGAGGAAGGCGGGCGCCCACAGGACCAGCGCTGTATCGGCTGCGAATCGCTTCTTCCCGCACCACCTCCGCGCACGATGGACAATGTTTCCTGTTCCCATCAGCGATCGCTTGCCGATCGAGAACGTCGTAGTCCAGGGGTTCCAGCGCCAGCCAGACGGCTCCCACAGCCGGGCTCAAAAGCAGCACGATCGGGAAGAAATGAACGCAACAACTTTCCCCGCTTTCTGGCTATAAAACCAGGAGCGATGCACAGAATTAGATAAATAGCGGCCCCATCAGGTTACTGAGATCTTCTAGCATGATTTCCTCCATGGTTTGGGTGGTTGAGTTGAAGGCGTCGCGCGGTGAAGATTTTTTTGGAGGGGCCCTACTGAATGGAAATACGGGGAACATTTTCTCCTCGGAAAATGCTCCCTGTATCCGGTACAGTCAATTAGCCATCCCTCCCCCGAGGTTGGTTCATTGGACTGCGTTACAACTTCAAGTAGCAATTCTCCGTCCAAATCGCGTAAAGCCAACGAAAGCATTGAATTCAGTACGTTAGGGCCCTGTTCATCCTGACTAGTGTGCACGGCTGTTTACAGGTGGGGTCGCAGAGTAAAATGGCGTAGACATGCAAAACGTTCCGTGGCGGCCCACCTGGGCATGACCGCCGCTGAGTGGAAGTGCCTCGGGCTGCTGCGCGTCCCTTCGGGCCTGTGTCCGTTTTTGCAATCCTACCCCGCACTTCGTACTGGGCTACTTCCAGCCGTCCCGGCAAATGCCGGGACTCATAACAGCCGCTGTCACCGGAACCGTTTGGACAGCTCTGTCACAGGATAATCTCCACTCAAGGGCTACTCGTAGCGTAGAGACTTCTGAGGATCCACTCTCGCGATGCGGCGTATATGTCGGTGATGGCTTCAATGCTCACCGGCTTCGGCCCATCCAGGATCTCGTCAAGGCCGCCCGGTACCCAGAATTCCACACTAGAGCTTCGGAAGCCGCCGCCGTCTGGCGTACGCGGCTGCAAAGCCGGAGGCTTTCCATTTGGTGCGGTTACGGTGTAGACGTCCAGCAATCGCTCCTGGCGCGTGGCTGTTACGCGAAAGTAATCCTGGAGTCTTTGGCGGAAGCGATCGCGCATTTTTTCCTGGCTTTCCGGCTCTGGTAGTACAAGAGCGAAATCATAGCGCTTGCCAACGTCGAGTGCGGCAGGCAGATCGAAGCGAATCGAGTTGACGTTGTAAAGTTCCCGGATGGCCGCTTTTAGATCGTAGCCTTGCAGACTCCAGTAATCATCGCCACTGAAGTTACTACCGGCCTCGGCCTGAGATGGCGAAATGTGGACCGTATAGGAAGGCGGAAAATCCGGCTTCTG
>PLZN01000216.1:0-292 GCA_003152195.1 Acidobacteriaceae bacterium | reverse complement strand
GTCCTGCGAGACCGTGGAGAGCGGCGTCGCCACGCTTTGGATTCGCGGCCGGGCCGGGCGAGAACGTGAGCGGTGATTCCGCTGCCGGCGCCGGGTCTGGCGATGGTGGTGGATATGGATCGGGTTCAGGCGGTTGGGTGTGTTGTTCGCGTTGAGGTTGCAACCGGAGACCGAGCAGTTCGGCTCTGCGTTGTTGTATTTCGGCGAGGGTGGGTACGTACGGGCGAACTACGGCGCTGCTTGTGTTTCGTAGCATGATTCGACACCATTACGGTTTCGGCGATTGCGTTAG